>NZ_JAGNYF010000003.1 GCF_017985075.1 Flavobacterium sp. | reverse complement strand
TCGCAATTCCCACACCACAATCCTGCATTAATTTCCCTGTAATAATCGAATCCGATAAACTAAAACATATGTTTATGGTTGCCATTAAAAGCGCAAAAAAGAGTAGTAATTTGTGTTTTTGTAAATACTTATAAAGCAATTTCATTTGTAAAAATTTAAGAGGCAAAAGTAGACAATAAAAAGACTTTATAAATTATTTTGTAACTATTTAACTTGTTTTTGTACTTTTGGTTGACGATAAATAAAGTTATGAAATTTCAAACCACCATTCCCATAAAAAAATCTGATTTTTTAATTGATTATTCTTCAAAATTAGTTTCTTTAGGTTCTTGTTTTGCTGAAAATATGGGTGATAAATTTGACTATTTTAAATTTTCAACGATTACCAATCCGTTTGGAATTATTTTTAATCCAATTTCATTAGAAAAAATAATTATTAGAAGTATTCATAAAAAATATTTTACAGAGAAAGATATATTTTTTCATAACGAAGCGTGGCATTGTTTTGAAGTACATTCCGAACTTTCGAATCCTAATAAAACGGAATTTCTTACTACATTAAATCAATTAATTGATACCACAAATTGGCACATTGAAAAAGCGACACATTGTCTAATTACTTTAGGAACTTCTTGGTTGTACAAGCATATTGAAAGCGATGCGCTTGTTGCGAATTGTCATAAAGTTTCACAAAAACAATTTGTAAAAGAGTTGCTTTCTGTTGCTGATTTAGAAGCGAGTTTGAAAAGAATTGTTTCAGAAATTCAAGTTGTAAATCCAAATTGTAAATTTATATTTACCATTTCTCCTGTTCGTCATAATAAAGACGGTTTTGTTGAAAATAACGTAAGTAAATCGCATTTAATTACTGCGCTATATCAATTTTTATCAAATACTACTTCAAGTATTTATTTTCCGAGTTATGAAATTATGATGGACGAGTTACGTGATTACCGATTTTATGCGGAAGATATGTTGCATCCAAATCAAACCGCAATTGATTATATTTGGATGAAATTTTCTGAAAATTATATAAATGAAACCGAATTTGAAACGATGCAACACGTTTCAGAAATTCAAAAAGCATTGAATCACAGACCTTTTAATCCTAATTCTGAAAGTCATTTAAAATTTCAGGATAATTTAAAACAGAAAATTAATGACATTGTAACTAAATATCCCGAAATGAAATTTTAAAGCCACTATTGTAATTTGCTTTGTAAGCTTTGCCAGCTACCGCCATTTATGCATTCAATTCCGTTTCGTTTTAGTATGTTTGTTGCCATTCCGCTTCTGTTTCCACTTCTGCAACAAGCAATTACTGGTTTGTTTAGTTTTTTTATGTCGTTAATTTTCGATTCGATAATTTGTAAAGGAATGTTTTTGGAGTTTTGAATGTGTCCTCCAGCAAATTCTTCATATGTTCTAACATCAATGATTATTGCATTTTTTTCTTTAAATGCTGCAATTTGAGCGGATTTATCACCAAATCCTAAAAAATCTAAAATTCCCATGTTGTTTTGTTTTTAGCAAATATATGGGAATCTTATAATTTTTATGTAACAAATGTTACTATGTAGTTTGTTTTTCGAAAATTAAAGCCAAACCGCCGTCAATTAAATGTGCAATTTCTTGACGTTTTGTTTTAACTTTTTCTAAATGATTTAACACTTTATCAATTAAATCCGAATGATTTTCTTTTTTAGCTAATTCGGCAATTTCAACTGAAAGTAACCAATCGTTTTCATGATTTGCAGTTACAGCACCAAAGGCTTCTTTCAGCGTAATTTCAGCAGGTTTTCCTTCTCTTAATTTTCTAATATTTAGGTATAAATTTTCAAGTTCTTCTCGTTTGCTTGATTTTTTTTGTTTTATAGTATGCGATGTTGGAACGTGGGTAATCATATCAAAACTTGAAACATCTGCAGGTCCTGAAAAAGCGGATGTTATTTTTTTACCCACAGCCATATCATAAATCCCCCATTCTGGAGCAAATAATACCGTTTCGCCGTGAGTTACAGTACAGTTTTTGAATTTAATTAGTAAAATTTCACCTTGTAAATTTCGTGTACCTGTAATAATTTCACCTGAAACTTTAATATTTCCTTCAAATTCTAATGTAATTTGTTCGCCTTCGTAAATATCATAGGCGCGTAAATCTCTTGGACCCATATCTTCTATGGCCAAGTTAATGCCTTTTAGCATTCCAATTGGTGAACCAAATCCATCTGGATGCGATGCTGTTCCGTGTCCTACTAATTCTTTTTCTCTATATGATAAAGCTGTTTTTCCTGTGGTTTGAATGTATACTGGTTTTCCTTCGTTTTCAATAACGTTAGTAAAAACACCTGAAATTTGTAAGCCAGTACTTAACTCTGCAGTACCCATAGCTTTTGAAGTAATTAATTTTTGAATTCCAGATAAACCTCCTGTTCGCAATGCCATTTTATTTGCAAATTCTTCTAAAACAGAATTTAATTTGGCGAAATCTGGCGTTACATAAAGTTGTGGTTGTGGTTTTGTGATATCAAAACTTTGGTCTGCTGCTGAAATATCGTATGGAAGTTTTTTGACTTCATCTGTCATACACCAAGCACTTTCGCCAATAGATGATAGCAAACCTGCACCATATATTTTTGGGTTTTCCACTGTTCCAATTAAGCCATATTCTACTGTCCACCAATGTAAATTTCTAATTTTTGACATTTCAGACAATTCACCCATATTGTTTTGTAATAATTCAACTTGGTCTTCTACAGCTTTAATTTCAGCTTTCGGAGTGTCTTCGGCTTCTTTTACAATAGATAATAATCGAACGGCTTCGTATAATTCGTAATCTCTTGAAGATGAAATGGCCTTGCAACCAATTTCGCCAAAACGACGTAAATATTCTGCATATTCTGGATTGGCAATAATAGGAGCGTGTCCAGCACCTTCATGAATAATATCTGGAGCGGGAGTGTATTCAATATGTTCTAATTGTCTAATATCACAAGCAATTACTAAAACATTATACGCTTGAAATTCCATAAAAGCACTTGGAGGAATAAATCCGTCAACCGCTACAGCAGCCCAACCAATTTCTTTCAAAATTCGGTTCATACCATACATGTTAGGAATATTATCAATTTCTAACCCGGTTTTTTCTAACCCTTCTAAATAAGAATTATGTGCCACTTTAGATAAATAATTTACGTTTTTACGCATTACATATCTCCAAACCGCTTGATTAATTGGCGTATAATCAGAATAATCCTGTGGAATTATAAACTGTTTTAAATGTTTAGGTAACCTGTCTATCAATGGGTTACTTTCAAAATTAGTTTCCATAATGGTATTTATGATGTTTCAGTAAAATTACGATAAATTTTATATCAAATTATGATTTTTATCATGCAAATAAAAATCCTGACAAGAATTAAAAAAACGTATCAGGATTACTATATTTGTTTGAAGTATTATTTTATTACTGGCGGGTATTTCTCTAAAATTTTAGCTACAAATTCTGCAATTCTTTCGTCTTTTTTTTCTGTATTTGTGGTTAAATAGCCCGTTCCAATACCTTGCCAAACTAACTCTTTAGTTTTTGCATCAACAATATCAATATATAACGTGCCTTCTGGAGTGGTAGTGGTTCTTGAATAGCCCATTCCCCAGTTCGGACCCCAGCCCCAGCCAAAACCGTAACCCCAGCCCATGTTGTTGTATACATCAACACGTTCACGCTCTTTGGTGAAAATATTGATTAAAACATCGGGATTTTCTGATTTTGAAAATTGTTTAGTAGGCATTACAGCATCAATTGCATATAAAATACGCTTTTTGTCTAAATCTGAAATTTCTAATTTATCTATGCTGCTTTTATTATAGGCATAGGTTTTGTAAGCTGCAAAATTTGCTTTTTTGTCATAATCTGTATTTACATATACAGACGAACAAGAAGTAAGGATTAAAAATCCTAAAACCGGAAGAAGTTTAATTAATTTCATATAATATTGTTTAAGTTAATAAATTTTCGTCAACTAAGTTCGGAAGTGTTACTTTTAATAAAGGTTGTGCTTCCATGGCGCGTTTTATTGCAAAAATTGCACCTTCATTTCTGGCCCAATTCCTTCTTGATATTCCATTATTTACATCCCAAAACAACATCATTTCCAAACGTTTAGATGCTTCTTTTGTACCATCAAGAAGCATGCCAAAACCTCCGTTTATAACTTCGCCCCAACCAACGCCTCCTCCATTATGAATAGAAACCCAAGTAGCACCACGGAAACTGTCGCCAATTACATTTTGAATAGCCATATCTGCCGTAAATCTCGAACCGTCATAAATATTAGACGTTTCTCTGTATGGCGAATCGGTACCAGAAACATCATGATGGTCTCTGCCTAAAATTACCATTCCAATTTCGCCTCGAGCTATAGCTTGATTGAATGCTTCTGCAATTTTAATTCGTCCTTCGGCATCAGCATATAAAATTCGAGCTTGTGATCCTACAACTAATTTGTTCTCTTGAGCGCCTTTAATCCACTGAATATTGTCTGCCATTTGTTGTTGAATTTCAACTGGCGAATTTTTCATCATTTCTTCCAAAACTTCACATGCTATTTGATCTGTTTTGGCTAAATCTTCAGGATTTCCTGAGGCACAAACCCAACGAAATGGTCCAAAACCATAATCAAAACACATCGGACCCATAATGTCTTGTACGTAACTATTGTATTTAAAATCGATATGATTTTCTGCAAACACATCAGCACCAGCTCTTGAAGCTTCTAATAAAAACGCATTTCCATAGTCGAAGAAATAGGTGCCTTTATCCGTATGTTTATTAATTGCCACTGCATGTCGACGCAACGTTTTTTGTACTTCTTCTTTAAATTTTTCCGGATTATTTGCCATCATTTCATTAGACTCTTCAAATGTAAATCCAATAGGGTAGTAGCCACCAGCCCAAGGATTATGAAGTGACGTTTGGTCAGAACCTAAATCGATATGTAAATTTACTTCATCAAATCGTTCCCAAACATCTACTACATTTCCTAAATAAGCAATAGAAACTACTTCATTGGTTTCCATTGCTTTTCTAACTCTCGCTACTAAAAGTGTAATGTCTTCAATTACTTCATTTATCCAACCTTGCGAATGGCGAATATGTGTAATTTTAGGATTCACTTCGGCACAAACGGTTACACAACCCGCAATATTTCCTGCTTTTGGTTGTGCACCAGACATTCCACCTAGTCCAGAGGTTACAAATAAACCGCCTTTTGGTGATTTTATTATTTTTCGAAAACCGTTTAAAACAGTAATTGTAGTGCCATGAACAATACCTTGAGGTCCAATATACATATAACTTCCTGCGGTCATTTGTCCGTATTGCGACACGCCCAAGGCATTCATTTTTTCCCAATCATCAGGTTTAGAGTAATTTGGAATTACCATTCCGTTGGTAACCACGACTCTTGGTGCTTCTTTATGAGAAGGAAATAATCCCATCGGATGACCAGAATACATTGATAACGTTTGTTCATCTGTCATTTCAGACAAATATTTCATAGTAAGTAAATATTGTGCCCAATTTTGAAAAACCGCACCATTTCCTCCATATGTAATTAATTCATGAGGATGTTGTGCAACTGCATAATCTAAATTATTTTGTATCATCAACATAATGGCTTTTGCTTGTTCAGAATTTCCTGGATATTCAGAAATTGGTCTGGCTTTCATTTCGTAATCTGGACGAAATCTATACATATAAATTCGACCATATTTTTCTAATTCGGCTTTAAATTCTGGAAGTAACGCGGCATGATGTTTGGCATCAAAATAGCGTAAAGCGTTTTTTAAAGCTAATTTTTTTTCTTCATCTGAAAGAATTTCTTTTCGTTTTGGTGCATGATTTATTGCGGCATCATAAGGTTTATGTTGCGGTAAAACATCTGGAATTCCTTGTTGTATTTGCTCTTTAAAAGTCATTTTTTTAGATTTTGGATTTTTAGATTTTGGATTTTCAGAAATTTATGTTTGAAAATCGATTGTCTAAAACTATTTTTTATTTCTTCCTGTTTTTTTGTCGAAACCATATGGGCAATGTCTACAGCCACTTTTACAGCAATATCCTCGCTTTAAATGATGTTTTTCTGTAAAACATTTATATCCTTCAGGAGTAAAATAAAAATCTTCTCCTTCTATTAAATTTTTTGGATTTATTTCATTGTTCATATTCGCAAATTTAGGAACTTTGCAGCAAATGATTGTATTAGTTTTTTAAATATTTAACTAATGAAACAATTATTTCTTTTTTATGAAATCAGAAAACCAGAAAATACCTATTCATTTTCCTAACGGAATTGAACTTTTTATCAAAAGAGAAGATTTATTGCATCCTGTAATTTCTGGAAATAAATTCAGAAAATTAAAATATAATATACGAGCTGCCAAAGACCAAAATAAAAAGAAATTATTGACCTTTGGCGGGGCATTTTCTAATCATATTGTAGCTGTTGCAGGTGCTGGAAAAGAGTTTGGTTTTGAAACTATTGGAATAATTAGAGGAGAAGAATTAGAAGAAAAGATAAATGAAAACCCAAGTTTAGCAGTGGCACAACAGTTTGGAATGAAATTTGTTTTTGTTTCAAGAGATGCATATAGGTTAAAAGTAACGCCCGAATTTTTAGAAGAAATGCAGTCTCAATTTGGTGATTTTTATTTACTACCCGAAGGCGGCACAAATGAATTAGCTATAAAAGGATGTGAAGAAATTTTAATTGAACCCGATTCGGAATTTTCATATGTCTGTACTTCTGTAGGAACTGGCGGTACTGTTTCAGGAATTATTAATAGTGCTGCTTCTCATCAAAATATTATTGGATTTTCTTCCTTAAAAGGTGATTTTTTACAAAAGGATATTGCTAAATTTGCAAATCAAAATAATTGGACTATTAATTGTAAGTATCATTTTGGAGGTTATGGAAAAGTAACAAACGAGTTAATTGAATTTATGAATTCCTTTTACATTCAATATGAAATTCCATTGGATCCAATTTATACCGGAAAAATGATGTTTGGTATTTTAGATTTAATACAAAATGATTTTTTTCCACCAAATTCAAAAATTTTAGCTATTCATACCGGTGGCTTACAGGGTATTGCAGGTATGAATTTAAAATTAGAAAAATCTGGAAAAACAAAGATAATGATATGATGAATAAAATTTTAATACTATTTTTTGCGCTGCTTTTAACAAGTTGTGGAGGTTCTAAAATCACTACTACTAAAGGAAAAAAGTATTCTAAAACATATCCTGCTTCAAAAAAGCCTGCTGCAAAACCAACACCAGTAGCAAAATCTCCAACGAAGGAAAATCCTTCTGGTAGCGAAATATTAGTAGCAACATCTAAAGTAAAAGCTACAACAGAAGATGTAAAAAAATACATTGAAAATTTTAAAGAAACGGCAAAAAATAACATGAAGGTTCACGGAATTCCTGCAAGTATTACTATGGCACAGGGTATTTTAGAATCGGGTGCAGGTTTTGGTTCTTTAGCTAAAGAAGCGAACAATCATTTTGGTATAAAATGCCATACAGGATGGACAGGTGAGTCTGTAAAATACGATGATGATGCCGAACAAGAGTGTTTTAGAAAATATAAAGACCCAACTGAATCGTACAAAGATCATTCTGCTTTTTTATCTTCAAGAAAACGATATGAAAGTTTGTTTAAATTAGATAAAGGCGATTATGAATCGTGGGCAAATGGTTTAAAACAAGCGGGTTACGCAACAGATACGTTATATCCTTCTAAATTAATTGGTATTATAGAACGGTACGAATTATATAAAATTGACAATGAAGTATTAGGAAGAAATTTTATTCCAAAACCAAGAGTTGTTACTCAAGTACAAGTTATTGGAGAGCATACCGTTGAAAAAGGAGATACATTATACTCGTTATCAAAAAAATACAATATATCTGTTGAGGAATTAAAAAGTTTAAATACTATTTTAGAATCCGGAATTTCAATCGGTCAAAAATTAAAAGTAAAAAAATAATGTTATATCAAAGAAGTAGTCAGTTATTTGTTGAAGCAAATGAAGTAATACCTGGCGGTGTTAACTCTCCTGTTCGTGCATTTAAAGGCGTAGGCGGTTTTCCGATTTTTATTAAAGAAGCTAAAGGAGCCTATTTATATGATGAAGACGGAAATAAATACATAGACTATATCAACTCTTGGGGGCCTATGATTTTAGGTCACGCCCACGAGCCTGTAGTAAATGCAATAATTGAAAAGGCAAAAAAAGGCACCTCTTTTGGAACCCCAACTGAATTAGAAACGAAAATAGCTCAATTGGCCATTTCAATGGTGCCAAATATTGATAAAATTCGATTTGTTAACTCGGGTACAGAAGCTTGTATGAGCGCAATCCGTTTAGCACGAGGCTATACCAAACGTGATAAAATTATTAAATTTTCAGGATGTTATCACGGTCATTCCGATTCGTTTTTAATTGCTGCTGGAAGTGGATTAAGTACGTTTGGTGTGCCAAATAGCCCTGGAGTAACTGAAGGCACGGCTAAAGACACGTTGTTAGCAAAATACAACGACTTAGAAAATGTAAAAGCACTTTTTGAAGCCAATAAAAATGAAATTGCAGCAATTATCGTAGAACCTGTTGCAGGTAATATGGGATGTATCCCTCCAAAAAAAGGTTTTTTATCAGGTTTAAAGCAACTTTGTGAAGAAAACGGAGCTTTGTTGGTTTTTGATGAAGTGATGACTGGATTTCGTCTTGCAAAAGGTGGCGTACAAGAATTGTATCAAGTTTCGGCTGATATAGTTTGTTTTGGAAAAGTAATTGGTGGTGGTTTGCCAGTAGGTGCTTTTGCAGCACGAAATGAAATTATGAATTTGTTATCGCCATTAGGTCCTGTTTATCAAGCAGGAACGTTATCTGGAAACCCATTGGCTATGGCGGCAGGTTATCAAATGCTTTTGGAATTAAATTCAGATAAAGAAATATTTAATAGATTAGAAGAAAAAACAGCTTATTTAGAGAGCGGAATTCAAAAAGTTTTGTCAGAAAATAATATTGAGTTTACTATAAATAGAGTAGGATCAATGATTTCAGTGCATTTTGATAAAAATGAAGTGTATGATTTTGAAACTGCAAAAAATGGAGATAACGAAAGATTTAAGAAATTCTTTCACGAATTGTTGAAACGTGGCATTTATATTGCACCTTCAGCATATGAAACGTGGTTTATTACTGATGCTTTAAGTTATGAAGATTTAGATTTTACGATTCAATCAATTCAAGAAGTGGCAAAAATATTATAAAAAAAAGCCCGTTTAGTTAACTAAACGGGCTTTTTAAAAAGTAATTTATTTTTAGTTTGTTAATTTTTTCAACAAACCTTTTTTATTTTCAATACTTTCCATTTGAGTTTGAGAAAGAGTAGCTCTTAATTTAGCTTCAATTACTTTCGCTAATTCGATTTTTCTTTCTGCTGAAAGATTTTCGTTTAAATTTCTGAATTTGTATTCAAATAATCTTGTTAAATCGTCGCTTAAAGTCCCTTCTACGGTTATCGCTTCAGAAAGTGCAACCATATTATTTTTAGCTTCAATTTTCTCGTCTACTTTTTTAAATGTTTCTTGAGCATTAGCATTAACTGTGAAAGCTAAAAACAAAACAAGAGCGCCTAATAAATTTTTCATTGTTAAATCTTTTAATAGTTTTATCAAAAATAAAAAATATTTTCAATATCAAAGCCTTTTTTACAAATAATTATTTTTTTTATTTTTTTAAGTAAGTATAAGAATTTACTTTTCTGCTTTTTTTTCTGCATTTTAATTAAAAAATGCCATCAATTTTTATCTCTATTTCGAATATTTTGTATCTTTGTATTGTGAAAAAAATAGCTATTTTAATTACATTTTTATTTCTGGTAAAACCTGTTTTACCAGTTTTAAGCTATTTTGTTAACTATGAGTATATTGCAAATGAGCTTTGTGAAAACCAAGACAAGCCAGAAATGGAATGTAATGGTAAATGTCATTTAAAAAAGGAATTGGCAAAAGCTTCTTCAGAAGAAAATTCGAATTCAAAAGATAAAAAATCAGTAAATAAACAAGAAATAGAAGTGCTTTTTTATCAAAATACTATTTATTTTGAAATCAAAAAAAGTGTTTACAAAGTAGCTGCTATTTCTACTCATTATTTTAATAACTATTTTCATTTAAATAGTTCTCAGATTTTTCATCCACCCACTAAATTAGTTTAAATACAAAAGATTTTCCGTTTTTTTCTAATCGGAAAGGACACTTATGTCCAAAAAATAATGTTTGAAACTATTCAAGCATCAATTATCTATAATTTAAACTAAAATAAAATGAAATTTCAATTAAAAAATAGTATAGCAATTTTAGCTATAGCTTTCGTATTCAATTCTTGTAATAATGATGATGCACCTGCAGCAGCAATAGACGAAAAAGGTAATTTAAAAGTAGAGTTTGACAATGTATATGGTAGTGCAGATTTAGCATTTGCTACTAACTATACAAACTCTAATGGAGAAGTTATTAAAGTTAGCAAAGCAAAATACATTGTAAGCAATATAGTTTTAACAAAAACAGATAATTCAACTTATACAATTCCAAAATCTGAGAGTTACTTTATAATTGATGAAGCAACTCCAGCAAGTACGCTATTAAATTTACCAAATATTCCAGCAGGTGATTATAAAAGCATCAAATTTGGAATAGGAGTTGATCAAACGCAATGGGCACTTGGTGCAACAGGTCAAGGTAATTTTCTTACTCAAGCACAAACTGCAGGTATGATGTGGAGTTGGAGTGCTGGCTATAAATTTGTTGCTTTTGAAGGTACTTTTACTTCACCTACGGTAACAACTGCAACAGATTATAAAGTTCATACTGGACAAACAGGAACAGACTATAATTATACTGAAGTAACATTAAATTTTCCAAACAATGCTTTAGTTAGAAGTTCAATTACTCCTCAAGTTCATATTATGGCAGATTTACAACATATAATTGATGGAACAAATAAAATAAGTCTTTCTAATAATAACATGGGAGGAATGGGCGCCATGATTATGGGAGGCGCAAATTTACCTTTAGTTACTTCAAATTTAAGTAATATGTTTGAAGTACATCATGTGCATAATGATTAACATTTAATTAAAAAGACTGTCATTTTTTCTTATGACAGTCTTTTTTAATATTTTTTCGATATGAAAGCAAAATATTTAATATTGCTTACGTTTTTGTCATTTTTTGGTTGTGAACATTCTGATGATGAGAGTGAATATGTGAATTTGCCTTTGAATCTTGTAGTTCCAAGTAATTTTCCACCTTCCACGTATAACACAATTAATAATCCTATTACTGAAAAAGGTTTCGAATTAGGGAAAAAATTATTTTATGATGGTCGATTGGCTTCAGATGGAATAATTTCTTGCGGATTTTGCCATATTCAGCAAGATGCTTTTACACATCACGGTCATTCATTAAGCCATGGTGTAGGAGATAATATTGGAACGAGAAATACACCTCCGATTCAGAATTTAGCATTTCAATCTACTTTTATGTGGGATGGCGCTGCGTCTCATTTGGATTTACAACCGATTATCCCATTTACCAGTCCGATTGAAATGAATGGTGATTTTTCAACTGCTATTGCTATGATGAAATCTGATCCCGCGTATGTAAAACTTTACAATCAAGCCTTTCCAGATAAACAAATTAATTCTGAAAATATGCTCAAAGCGTTGGGTCAATTTATGGCAATGATGGTTTCTTCAAATTCTCGTTTCGATAAGTATAGAAGAAATGAAACGGGAGGTAATTTATCTGCGCAAGAATTGCAAGGCTATGCTATTTTCAATCAAAAATGTGCCACATGTCATGCTACAGATTTGTTTACTGATAATTCATTTAGAAATAATGGTTTGCCAATTAATCCAACTTTTAATGATGTTGGGCGTTATAGGGTAACTCTTTTAGATGCGGATTTGTATAAATTTAAAGTACCCAGTTTAAGAAATATTGAACTTACAGCGCCGTACATGCATGACGGACGATTTTTTACTTTAGACGCAGTGTTAAATCATTATTCTTCGGGAATGGTAAATTCAACTACTTTGGATCCAAGTTTAAATTCGAATGGCACTTTAGGAATTCCATTGTCAAATCAAGAAAAAGCAAATCTTATTGCGTTTTTAAAAACGTTAACTGACAACGAGTTTATCACAAATCCAAAATTTGCTGAATATTAATAAATATACATTATGAAAAATATACTACTTGCTTTTTTTGTATCAACCATTTTACATGCTCACGAAAAGCCAAAACCAAATCAAAAATTTAGTTATAAACTTAGTTTACCTACAACTAATTATTTAAAAAAACACACGACTAAAAGTTTGTTTTTAGATGATTGTGATGGTTGTGGTTGTGGCGCAAGCGGAGGAAGTATGGGTTTTGCTTCAATGATTAATTCGAATTTTGTTGGTGTACGCTATTTTAATCAACAATATAAATCTAATGATGGTTTATATTCAAATTCACCTTGGTTAAATGAAAATTTTAATACCGTTCAGGTTTGGGCCAGAGTACCTGTTTTTAAAAAGTTTCAAGTTTCAGCTTTAATTCCTTATCATAATCATGAGCGTGAAACCCAGAGCGAAAATCAATCTATTAGTGGTATTGGTGATATTACAGTTTTGGCATTAACCACCGTTTTTAAATCAAAAACAGATACGGTTTCGACTTCATTTAAACACAATTTACAAGCAGGTATGGGTGTTAAACTTCCTACGGGCGCTTATAAGCAAGCAAATTCAGGTAGTGTAAATCCAAGTTTTCAATTAGGTACTGGGAGCTGGGATGTACTTTTAACATCCGAATACGTAATAAAGAAAAAGAAATTCGGATTAAATAATATGATTAACTATATCATAAAAAATGAAAACGAAAAATACTATCGTTTTGGAAATCAGTTTAATTATGCATCTACTATTTTTTATTTATTTGAGAATAAAAAATTTGCATTTGCACCACAAATTGGTCTTGCAGGCGAATTGTATGAAAGTAATTATCAATACAACCAAAAAGTAAAAAATACTTCAGGCGATGTTCTTTTTAGTAAATTTGGCTTTGAATTAGGGTATAAAAAATGGTCGTTTGGTTCTAATTTACAGTTGCCAATAAATCAAAATTTAGTGGGTGGTTTAGTTGAAGCTACCTCCAGATGGAGTGTAAATGTCAATTTTAAATTATAAAAAAAAGCGGCTAAAAAAATGTAGCCGCTTTTTTTATATGATTAAGATGTTTATTATATTATCTCAATTTTCATTGAATCATCACTATTTTCAGCATCTAAAAAACCTTGTTCTTGCATCCACTCATCACTATAAATTTTACTCATATAACGCGATCCGTGGTCTGGAAAAACAACTACTACATTACTGTCTTCGTTAAATTCTCCTAATGCGGCATATTGCTTTACAGCTTGAAATGCAGCGCCAGATGTGTAACCTACAAATAATCCTTCGGTTTTTGAAATTTCTCTGGCTGTAATAGCACTTTCTTTATCGGTAACTTTCACATATTTATCAATAATATCAAAATCAGTAGCCGTTGGAATTAAATTTTTACCTAAACCTTCTATTTTATTTGAATATATCTCGTTTGGATCTAAAATTTTTGTTTCATGATATTTTTTTAATACAGAACCAAATGCATCAACACCTAAAACTCTAATATTAGGATTTTTTTCTTTTAAATATTTCCCAATACCTGAAATTGTTCCACCAGTTCCACTACAAACTACAATATGTGTAACTTTACCATTTGTCTGCTCCCAAATTTCTTTTCCGGTATTGTGATAATGGGCATCAATATTTAATTGATTAAAATATTGATTGATATAAATAGAATTTGGTGTTTCTTTTTGAAGTCGTTTTGCTACTTCATAATAGCTTCTTGGATCATCAGCAGCAACGTTAGAAGGACAAACATACACTTTAGCGCCCATGCTTTTTAACATGTCAAACTTGTCTGGAGATGATTTGTCGCTTACAGATAAAATGCACTTATAACCTTTTATGATACTAATCATTGCCAAACTAAATCCTGTATTACCAGATGTTGTTTCGATAATAGTAGCACCAGGTTTTAAAATACCCTGCTCTTCTGCATTTTCTATAATATATTTTGCAATCCTATCCTTTGATGAATGTCCAGGATTAATTGCTTCAACTTTTGCATAAAAGTTACCTTTTAAGTTTTTGCTTATGTTATTTAATTTTACAATTGGGGTATCTCCAATTAAATCTATAATAGAATTATATACTTTTTTTTCGTGTTTCATTTTATAAGTAAAGTGCAAAAATAGTCTTTTTTTTTGACTATTTTTTAATATTTTCTAAATCGAATAGGAATGTAAACTCTTTGGCTAATTCTTTTAAGGCTTCAAATCTTCCAGAAGCACCACCGTGACCCGCATCCATATTTGTATCTAAAAATAATTGTTTGTTGTTTGTTTTCAGCACTCTTAATTTTGCCACCCATTTTGCAGGTTCAAAATATTGCACTTGCGAATCGTGTAAACCTGTTGAAACATACATATTTGGATACCCTTGTGCTTTTACTTGATCATATGGTGAATAGGATAACATATAATCATAATATTTTTTTTCATTCGGATTTCCCCATTCGTCGTATTCTCCAGTTGTTAATGGTATGGTGTCGTCTAACATCGTGGTAATCACATCAACAAATGGTACTTGTGCAATCACACCATTATACAATTCTGGAGCCATATTTACAATTGCACCCATTAACAAACCTCCGGCAGAACCACCTTCAGCATATAAATGCTCTGCAGAAGTGTATTTTTCGGCTATTAAATACTTGCTACAATCGATAAAATCTGTAAATGTATTTTTCTTTTTTAATAATTTTCCATTTTCGTACCATTCTCTTCCTAAATCTTCACCACCACGAATGTGTGCAATAACGTAGATGAATCCTCTATCCATTAAACTCAATCGAGTACTTGAAAAATATGGATCCATTGAAGAACCGTATGAACCATAAGCATATTGTAATAAAGGGTTTTTTCCGTCTTTTTTAATGCCTTTTCGGTATACTACACTCATAGGGATTTTAGTTCCATCAGTTGCAGTAGCCCAAATTCTCTCTTCAATATAGTTGTTTTTATCGAATTTTCCACCTAAAACAGCTTGCTCTTTTAATACGGTTTTTTCTTTTGTTTTCATATTGAAATCAATCACAGAAGACGGCGTAGCCATAGATTGGTAGCCATAACGTAAAACATCTGTATCGAAATCAACGTTTGAAGTCGTGTAACAAGTGTATGTTTCAATGTTGAAAGGCAAATAATAATCGCCAGAGCCATCCCAAGGCTTAATTTGAATTTTATTTAAACCATTTGAACGTTCTTCCACTACTAAATAGTTTTTAAAAATTTCAATTCCTTCTAATAAAACATCTTTTCTATGCGGAATTAAATCGGTCCAATTTTCTTTTGATGTAGCATTCTCAGGTGAAGTCATCAATTTGAAATTGGTCGCTTTATCGGCATTGGTTAAGATGTAAAAAGTGTCTTTATAAAAAGAAATAGAATATTCTAAACCACGAGTTCTCGGTTGAAAAATTCTGAATTTTCCATCAGGATTATTTGCTTCTAAGATTTGATATTCGGTTGTAAGCGTACTTCCAGAACCAATTATGATGTATTTTTTCGATTTTTCTTTATACACAAACGTACTGTAGGTATCGTCCTTTTCGTGAAAAACCAAAACATCTTCAGATGCATTTGTGCCTAATTTATGTTTGAAAATTTTATCAGAACGAAGCGTTTGTGCATCTTTTCCAGTATAAAAAAGCGTTTTATTATCTGTAGACCAGCTGGAACCACCAGTTGTGTTTTCAATTTTATCTGAAAGAATTTCACCAGTTTCTAAATTTTTAATATGAATGGTATATTGTCTTCTTGATACTAAATCCAGTCCAAAAGCCACTAATTTGTTGTCGCCACTCACACTCATTCCGCTTAAATTGAAGTAGGATTGTCCTTTTGCCATTTCGTTACAATCGAATAAAATTTCTTCTTTTGCATCTAAACTTCCTTTTTTTCTGGCATAAATTGGATAATCTTTACCCGTTTCAAAACGTGTGATGTACCAATATTCGTTATAAAAATATGGTACAGAGCTGTCGTCTTCTTTAATTCTGGATTTCATTTCAGCAAACAAATCGTCTTGTAATTGTTTGGTATGCGCTGTTGATTTTTGGTAATATTCGTTTTCTTTATTTAAATAGTCAATTACTTCTGGATTTTCTCTTTCGTTTAACCAATAGTAATTATCCGTTCTTACATCTCCGTGTTTTTCTAACTTTTTTGGAATTATTTTTGCAATTGGTGGTTGAATGGTTTTCATTTTTTGATTTTGGTTTTGTGATTGTATTTGTGTACTAAATAATAAAATAAAAGTTAATAATATTACTTTTTTCATCTGCTAAAATTGTTAGTGTGATTTCAGAGCCCATGTTTGTTATAGTGCTGAAGTCAATATTTGTAAAAAAATGCGCGAATTGATTTTGTAAAAGTAATATAACAATTAAATAAAAATACTATTTTTTTTACTTTTAGTTATCTCTTTTTTTTAGGGTATAGGTAAAATTCAAATAGAAATTGTTATCATCTATCAAATCAACATTAATCTGTGGTAGTCGTGATATGTAAATGTATCCTAAATCCAGCTTTACTGACGAGTTTAATTTATATGAAAAATTTGTAAATATTCTATTTTGATCAAAAATATGTAGTACATCAGTTCCAGTTGTATTTATCAATATTTCATCACCAATAGCTACGTTATAATTTGAATTAAAATCATATCTAAAAGCTAGTCTATTTCGCAAACGACTAGTGTTTTCTATAGAACCTTCAAAAGCTCTATATTCAATTGCAGTTCGATCTACAACATAAAATTTAGGAGCCAATTGATGTTGTAATTCTAGTGATGCTGTAAAGCGGTATTCGTTAGTAGGTTTTGCAACAGCATCACTTGCTTTTTGTATTATTTTGTAATTTGAAAAATAAGCAAATGGTGATATACCATAAACAACATCTTTGTTTGGTTTGTAATATATCCAAGTTCTGGTGGCATGCACTAAATTTTTATCGAAAAAATTATTGCTTTCAAAATCATTTTGTCTTCGATGAATTAACTCAATTTCTGTCTTAAACTTTTCGTTCAAAGGAAGGTTAACAATTGCTTTAGACCAATAATTATGATGTCTTTCTTGAGAACTTGCAACTAAAAACGCAAATAAAAAAAATGTATATATACTTGATTTTATGATAATAACAATATTTAGAAATTGAAGTTAATGATAAAATTAATAGTACTCATATTGGTTTTATTAAAAACATTTTTTGGGTCGTTGTACGTTTCACCATCATTAAATTTGTGAACATACAGAAAATGCGCATCAAAACCTTTAAGAAATCCTTGAAAATCATAACTAACATCAAAGTTCGTTTGATAGTAGGATGGTAATGCGTATTTATTCATTTTATAATTTTTAACATCTGGCATTTTATAATGTCCTACTCCTATGTATGCTTTGAATGTTTTTTTTGGACTATAATAACTTATTTTAGTCATATATGCCGTTACATCTCCAAATCCTTCATTTCGTTCTCTTGGAAGAAAAGTATAAAACGGGTCTCGTCCCCATTCTCTTGGCATTAAATAACGTCCTCTATCTGTAATTCGGTTATAGTTAAGAGTTACTTCAAAAGTTTTGCTTTTCCAACCAAGTTTTCCTCCAAAAGTTTGCGAATTAGCATTTTTTTCAAAATAGGTTTTACTTTGGTTACTATTTCCACCGTCATTAAGTGCCGTTTGATAGATGGTTTGAAAACCAAAAAGTAATTTCGAATTTTTATTCAAATCATATTTATAATCAAATTGTAATAAAGAGGTATTGAAAATATTTTCAACATATTGATTAAATATTAATGCTTTTAGGTTTTTTACAGACTCATTTTGAACGCCAAGTATATATATTCCATTGCTTTCAAGATTAGTTGCGTAGCCGGATTTTGTGCCGTCGGGGTTTACACCTGATGGATAAATTCCGATAGATTCTCCTATGTCATAATACTTATTTGTGCTTCGTGGTGATATAGCATACAAATAACCCGTATTGATAGTTGTGTTTTTTATTTCGTTAAAATCTACCAAAATTCCAGCGACTTCGGTTGGTCGCATTCTTCCGTCTTGAAGATTAATGAATGATGAGTTAAGTAATTGTTTACCTATGGTAAAAGTAGATTTTTTGAAATTAAATTTTAAATACAGCTCTTCTAATCGACTTAAATTTTCTTTTTCATCAGGATTATTAATATCAAAAAGTGCTATTTCGTATCGATTAGTTTGGTTTGTTGTTGGGTCTTTTGCCAAAAAATTAGAGGAACCAATATTATAAATATAGTAACCGCTTACACCAAATTGAAAGTTATGAAATTTTGCTGTTTCAAATTTTATTCCACCACCAAGTGCATTTGCATGGTAATCGGTTAATGACCCTTCATTGATTGTATTCATATTAAAATAACGAAAATGCCCGTTAAAACTTCCTTTTTTGAATACACTTAAAAGTGAGGTTGAATCGATATTGACATTCGTTTTCCCTTTCCAAATTTCAGGTTTCTCTGCAATTTCTTGATGTTGTGCAAATGAGTTATATATAAGTAACAGAAATGCTAATAATGTAAAATGCTTTTTCATTTTTTAAAATAGATTTAAAGCAAAATTAACAAGAAAAAAAGGTTTTGTTTGTAACTTATATCACTTTGACTTGATAAATTGTAATAAAAAAAATCGAGTATTTTCATACTCGATTTTTGAGGATTATTCAAAATCTTAAATTTTATTTAAATACATAATCTACTCCAGTAACCTGTGTAAGTAGCGTATCTGGTGCATCGAGAGCTTTTGCAGATTTTGTTGGAGTTGGAGTTATTGGAGAATTGTTTTTTAAGTAATCAATCATTACTGTGTGCAGAGTCGATGTTGTATTTTTGGGATCGACAACTCCTTTCATTCTACACAACATATCTACGGGATCTCCTTCTCGCTCACATGCAAGTATTGAATATAACTTTGAATCATCAATTGGAGCCCCATTTACTGTCACGGTTTGAACCCTTTTGCCGGTTTCGCCAAATGCGTTGAAAGTGATTTCCATTCCTTTGAATTTCACTACCCAACCTCCAAATCGTTTCGAGGCATCTTTTGCAAAAACATTGTTTAGTTCTTTTTCTAACCAATCTTTTATTTGTTTTCCTGAAGCTTTTGCAGTACGAATGGTACTATCTACAGGTAACATATCAAATATAAAACCATTTGTTATTGGAATATTTCCTGTTTGATCTGGTGTAGTTCGTGGCGGACAAAATCGGAAACCATTAGAAAGTACGATGTCTATTTCTGGGAATTTCCATTTCAATCCGTTCAAAATCATCGTGTCTATTGGGTTCTCAACTACAAAATAGCGATAAAGTGGAATCGTGCTGTGACCAATTACGGTATCAATGTGTTCTTTATATACTAATTCTTTTTCGTTTAGTAATTTTTGAATTGTTGGATCTGGTTTGATTTTTGGAGATGCAACTTCAAGCAATTCGTAATTGTCGGCGGTTACTTTTCCGTTTTGAACGGTCAAGTCGAGTTTACCAATAAATGATCCAAATGCTCCTGGTTCAACCACTTTAGCGTATTTACAAACGATTGGCTTACGGACTCTTTCGTGTGTGTCTCCACCCAAAATATAATTTACACCTTCGCATTCTGGCATGTTTGCCAATGCAATTTGTTGGCTCAATCCAAGGTGTGCAATCATAATTATATAGGAACAATTTTCTTGATTTTTTAGCACATCTATATAATGAGCTAAATTTTCTTCGGGTTTTGTATAAATAATTCCTTTGCTATACACAGGACTTTGACGAATTGGTACTAATGGATCTGTATAACCAAGAAATCCGATTTTTGCTCCTGCAACATTCCATATTTGATAAGGCTGAAAAATAAGTTCTCCTTTTTTTCCTTCACCTAAATCGTGGTACATATTAGTGCAAATTTTTGGCGCATTTAGTTTACCTAAAAGGCTTTGCATTTGTTTTTTACCGTAAATAACTTCCCAGTTTCCAGGCAAATACAAATCGTATTTTAAAGCATCCAGTATTGGCACAAATGCTTCTCCGGTGGTTTTGACACTTAACTCACTGCCTTGAAACATATCGCCAGTGTCTATAATATAGGTATTTGGATTTTTCTTTTTCAGATCATTCAGCATTGTTGCCATATAGGCATACCCACCCGTTTTGCGAAAAACGGCTTTGTTGTCTTCCCAAAAGAGCTCATCATGCGGATGAATTTGGCAATGCACATCAGTTGTTTGTAGAATAGAAATGGTTTGTGGTAGATTATTATCTACCTTATTTTGATTTTCTGTTTCTAGTAATTCTGTTTCTGTAGCAAATCCAGAAATTGGTGCGACAAATGGAATAGAAATACCGAGAGCCCCAATATTTTTTATGAAATTTCTTCGGTTGTTGTTATTCATTGGTGTTTTTTTTAAATTCATTAATTGGTTAATAACCACCTTTTATATAACTCCACCCTTGCTCTTGTTTTTCGACAATTTCGGCAATTCCTGCTGGAGTATATTCAACCAAAATTTCAGGAAATGCATCTTTGCTTATTTTACGATTTTTTAGTGTGTTTTCGCAAACTACAAATTTCACTCCTTTAGATTTAAGAGCTTGTAATCTTGATTGATATTTTGTGTTGTTTTTCATAACCAATTCCAGACCTTGGTTATATAACACAACTTCGTATTTTGCATTTGGCCAATGCTCTGTTAAATTTTCGAGTTGTTTTACAAATGCTTTTTGTTGCAAAGTGTCATTCGCATTTGTAAATTGGAATACGATTTTGTGATCTTTAGGCTCAGTCTGTGCAAACGAATTAACTGATATCATGCAGATTAGTGCTATAAATAGATTCTTCATAGTTTACTTTTTTTCTTTCTTTTTTAATAACTCTTCTGCTTCCTCGCGTTTTTTCTTTTCTTTTTTCATAGCGATGAAAGGTCCGTATTTGTGTTGTTGTTCTGAATATTTATCTTCAAAAGGACCAAACGGATGGTCAAATGGTTTTTTTCCTATTTTTGGCCAATCGGCAGATAGATCTTTATTTGGACGATCAAGACTTTCAACATAAGCCGCAATATCCCATGATTCTTCATCAGTTAATTGTGGGCTGTCATAAGTTGCACCAAGTGGCATATTGTATTTGATAAAACCTGCAAAACGGCTAATTCTAAATAAACCAGCACCTTTGTTATACGAATTTTCACCCCAAAGTGGAGGATAGGTATATTCAGTTTTGGTTTCATTTAGCACACCTTGCCCGTTGGTTTGATGACAACTTGCACATTTGGTTTCGTATAAAGGTTTTCCTTTTGCAGGACTTGCAGCACGATTCATCAACTTGATATCTCTAATTCCTGATGCTAATGCTATCGAATCTTTAGGAACGTTTTTACCAATATATTCTATATAAGCTATCATTGCTTGCATTTCTGAACTATTTTCAGGAAGTGCTTTTCCATTCAAACTTCTTTCGAAACAATCGTTGATACGCTTGAAAAGATTTTCAATTTTCCCGCTTCGAGCTCGCATTTTTGGATAGGTAGAATATACAGAGCCATAATTGTTTCCCCAAGGTTTTGTTCCAGCATCCAGATGACAATTATTACAATTCATTCCGTTTGACGTTTGCTGCACACTTCCATTTGGACCAAGATATTTGGCTGTATGCTCAATCAATTCTTTACCGTATACCACTTTTTTCTTAAAAACACTATCCGTAATTTCTTCAAGAGGTACTGGTTTCCAAAAATTTGCCATTTCTCTTTGCAAACTGTCTTTTATTGCAGCATCGGCATATATTTTTTCTATTTCAATATTTTTATATTCATTTGAATTAAAAAATGAAGTGAAATTTTGATTAAATACAATTGCTATAAACAAAAAGAATACTAACCCTATCATTGTTATGAATAGGATTAATATTTTTTTTATAGAAGATTTTAGATTTAAATCGTTACTATCTTTACTTGGCATAAAAAAAAATTAATGAGGTAATTTATCTCTAAAATAACCATATACCCATGTGCCAACAATAGCAAAGAATAAAGTGATAATCATTACGGTTACTCCGGTTCCTATTTGTGCAAAAATTGGACCTGGACAAGCTCCTGTAATAGCCCAACCTAAACCAAATATTAGTCCGCCAATAATTTGTCCTTTATTGAATGTCTTATCGTGAAATTCTATTTTCTCGCCATAAATGGTTTTTATATTAAATTTTTTAATTAAAAAAACTGAAATCGCACCAACAACAACTGCACTACCTATAACACCGTACATATGAAACGACTGAAAACGGAACATTTCTTGAATGCGGAACCAACTGATAATTTCTGCTTTAATGAATACCGTTCCGAATAATAATCCTACGATTAGATATTTAATATTATGGTACCATTTGTGTTCTAACTGACTTTCGTTTACACAAACTGTATCTAACGAACGTGTTTCAAAATCTTTGTTTGGATCTATATTGTTCATAATTTATTTTTTAAAGTGAAAGTATATAAGGAAGAATAATATTTGCCATTATTAAACCACCTATGAAAAAGCAACAAGTGGCAATTAGTGATGGTAATTGTAGATTTGATAATCCCGAAATGGAGTGACCACTAGTACAGCCACCAGCATAACGTGAACCAAAACCTATCATAAAACCTCCCGCAACCATCATTAAAAACCCTTTGATTGTGAATAGATTTTCCCAAGAAAAAATTTCTGATGGTAACATTCCGTCGATGTTTGTAATACCATAAGTAGCCAATTCTGTTCTCAAATCATCATTAATAATGATTGGGTTAGGATTGGATAAAAAGTTAAAAGCAATTACACCACCTATCAGAACTCCACCTATAAAAAACATATTCCAAATTTCTTTTTTCCAATTGTAATTAAAGAATGAAATATTTGCTGGTAAACAAGCGGCACAAGCGTGACGTAAATTGGCACTAATACCAAAATTCTTGTTACCTAAAATTAATAATGCAGGTACGGTAAGACCTACTAAAGGACCTGCAATGTACCAGGCCCATGGTTGTTTGATAAATTCTATAATTTCCATAGTTTAAATTTTTTCACAAATTTGAACTATAAATAAAAACTAGTTTGTAACATTTGTCACATAACAAAAAAAGTGCTTGATTTCTCAAGCAATTTTTTATTATTTTATTTAGTTAAATTACCAATAGCGCAACTCACAAAAGATTTTCCTTTATGTAAAAGTGTATTATATCCTTTTTCGGGATAACCTAAGTGAGATAATGTGTCTACAAAAACAATTCTATCTGAAGTTGAATTGATTGTAATGGTATCTGATTCTTTATCAATAGTAACTTCTGTTACATTTTCAATTTTAAGTAATGCCGTTTTTATACTGTTCATACAGCCACCGCATTTTATGTTTTCGACTTCTATTTTATGTGTCATTTTGATTTTTTTATTTTATAATTTTCATCATAAGAAACTATTTCTTGTAATTTTTGTAAGTTAATTTCTATTTTACTAACAATAATTAATTCTGAAAAATTAGAATTCATACTTACATTTAAAACCTCATCAATTTCTAGAAATTTATTTGAAATTGTATTCATACAACCAGAACAAGTTATACCTTCAAAATGATATAGAGTAACTTGATTGAGTTCGTTTTTCTGAAATTCAAAAAATAGTTCAGAATTAGCTCTTGAAGGTATTGAATTTCCTGCTAATGATATAGAATTGAATGTAAATGCTTTATAGAATAACGGCTCATATTCTTTTATATTCCCGCCAAATGGGGGGCTTATTTCGAACTCACGATTGAAAAGTAACCCTATTAATTTTCCGTAATCGGATAATAGTTGGTGCATTTTCCAAACATATTTTTGACGCATTGTTGGCGGCAAAGCACAGAAAAAAGTTTGCTCAATTATGTAATCGTAAGTGCCATGATGTTCAAAAAAATCGCCTAAAACAACTCTAATATTTTTATTATTTGCAAATCTCTGTTTTAGATTTTCTACTAATGATGGCGCAATATCGATTATTGTAATATTGGTAAAACCTTGTTGTATTAAATATTCAGCTTCGTAGGCATTGCCACAACCTGGAATAAGAATTTTAGCCTCTTTATTTTCTATAGTATCGATATAGCTTTTAATTGGTGGTGATACTTGTCCTAAATCCCAACCGGTCGCATTGGCTTGGTATTGGTTATTCCAATAGGTTTGGTCTAGAGGCAAATCGCAAGTAACTACACAACATTTTTCTTCACTCATAATATTCTAATTGATAATCTCCTATATTTTTTTTGTTCTCTAAAATTGATTTTTTATGTTTGAAATAATTAACAAGTCCAATTAATAAAATAATGCCAGAAACTGAGAATAAAACTATTTCAATGATAATGCTATTTTCGATCTTTAATACATTTTTTAGACTTAAACCTGCAATGAGGAAGTACATTGATGTTCTTAAAAATGCCAAAAAAGTAGATTGATTAGCAAGTATGGTTCGTTGTATTGCCAATCTTTCTCTTAAAATTAAATCTTTGTTGATGCCTTTTTGGTTGCTCATTTCTTAGTTAGTTTTATCAAGAATAATTTTGATAATTTCTTCTTTGCTAAGAACTCCTGATTGTCGCCATAGTTGTTTGCCTTCTTGAAAAAGCATCAGAGTAGGAACTCCTCTAACTTGATATTTTTGCGTTATTTCTTGGTTTGTATCCATATCTATTTTAATAATCGTAATACGATCCTTAAGGCTTTCCTTTACTTTATTAAGCGCTGGCAAAAGCATTTGACAAGGGTCACACCAAGTGGCAAAGAAATCTACCAAAACTGGTTTTTCAGAATTTATAATATCATTGAAATTATTCATTTTCTTGTTTTTTTATTGGAACTGCACAACCATTATTGCCACAACAACCCACGCTAAACAAAGCCATTATTACAAAAACCACACCCGGAATTATCATTATATATTGCTGTGATTGATAAGATTGAATTATAATATAAACTCCTAGAATTAATCGAATTGCTCGCATAAAGTTCCAGTTTGTAAAAATTGTTTTTAGCATTGTTTTGTAATATTTGTAATTAAACAAATTTTCTAATATTCATCATAAAACCAAGATGAATTCCTTCGTGATAGTTGTTAAAATTTATAGCTTCTTCAAATGTTGCCAAATGAAAACCGATATGGGTTTCGTAGGGTGTAAACGCAACAAATTTTCCATTAGCATAATCATCTTTGGTTTGTTGAATTAACGAAATTAACAATGCTTTTATTTCGTCAACTTCTTCTTGCGTTGTGGTTTGAGTCGGTACTGAACCGTATTTGTATTTGTTATGAAATTCTTTTGAAATCGAGACAGGCAAGCCCGATAGTCTATAAATTAATCCTTGTTGGGTGGTAATAATATGACCAATATTCCAAATCAAATTATTTTTAAAACCTTCCGGGATTTTATTCAGTTGTTCTAATGTATAATTTTCTAAAAACGCTAAATGTAGTTTACGATTGGTTTCCCAAATTTTGAATACTTCTTGCATAGTTTATCATTTTAATAAAAAATAGTCCAATTCAAAACAGGTATCAATCTGTTTCAAACTGAACTATTTTTCGAGTTATTTGAGACTTATTTTTTCAATTTTGCATTTACATCTTCCCAGCTACCACCATTTTTTATATTTGTAAAACCGTTTTGTTCTAAAATAACTTTAGCTTGACTGCTTCGGTTGCCACTGCGGCAAAAGACAACAATGTTTTTTTTGCCTTTAAATTTTGCTAATTGATTTTCAATTTGATCTAAAGGAATATTTATTGCTCCTTTTACACTGCCTTGAGCAAATTCTGCAGGCGTTCTAACATCAACATAAAACGTTTCGTTTTTTGTAGTTTGTTTTGTTTTTTGAGTAGTTCTACTTTTAGTCACAGGTATTTTATCTTGTGAATAAATTAAAGAACTCGAAAAAGCCATTACTAAAACAATGAAACCTATTTTAAATAAATTTTGCATCTTTTATTTATTGATTACATCATTTATATCTTGCCAAGTTCCACCATTAGTGACATTTGTAAAACCGTTTTGCTCTAATATATTTTTGGCTTGACCGCTTCGGTTTCCACTTCGGCAAAAAACTACAATGTTCTCTTTTCCCTTAAACTTATCCAAGTTTACTCCAACTTGGTCAAGAGGTATGTTTGTTGATTCTTTAACATTTCCCTCAGCAAATTCTTCAGGAGTACGAACATCTACTAAAAATGCTCCTTCATTTACTAATTTAGCTAAGTTCTCATTAGTATTTCCGCCAAATACATTATTAAAAATTCCCATATCTTATTCTTTTAAAACTATTAGATTATACATTTAAAACTTTACTTTGACAAACAAAATCGGTTTTAGGAACGGTTGTATTTGCGATAGCATTGAAACCACCTTCAACTTCGCTAAAGTTTCTGTATCCACGAGCTTGTAAAATAGACGCAGCCATCATAGAACGATAACCTCCTGCACAATGCATAAAGAAATGTTCATCAGGATTTATGTCTTTTACCCATTCGTTAATTGCAGCTAAAGGACGACTGTAAGCATCTTCTACGTGTTCTGCTTGGTATTCACTTTCTTTTCGTACATCAATAACTTTGCTTTCGCCAATTTTTACTTCATTAGCAAATTGCTCGGCTGTAATTCTGTTTATTGTATCGACTACAAGACCTGCAGCTGCCCATGCTTGAAATCCATTTTCTAAATGTCCAATTACGTTATCGAAACCAACACGAGTTAAACGTGTTACTGTTTCTTCTTCTAATCCTAAATCGGTTACTAATAAAATAGGTTGTTTTACATCCCCAATTAAAGCACCCACCCAAGGAGCAAAATCTCCGTTGATACCAATGTTTATTGATTGAGGAATAAATCCTTTAGCAAAATCTCCATTGTTACGAGTATCTAAAATCAAAGCTCCAGTTTCTTCAGCCACTACCTCAAATTCAGTTGCTTTGATGGCTTTCATACCTTGATTAAAAACAGTCTCAAAACTTTCAATTCCGCTTTTATTCATCGCTACATTCATTCCGAAATAAGCTGGTGGAGGTAATAATCCATCTGTCACTTCTTTAATAAATTCTTCTTCAGTCATAGTAGCACGCAAAGCATAATTAGTTGCTTTTTGATCACCAATGGTACCAACCGTTTCTTTACTCATGTTTTTTCCACAAGCCGATCCTGCACCGTGAGCTGGATAAACAATTACATCATCAGCCAAAGGCATTATTTTATCTCTTAAAGAATGATATAACAATCCTGCTAATTGTTCCTGTGTCATCGACGCTGCTTTTTGAGCTAAATCAGGACGACCTACATCACCTAAAAACAAGGTATCACCTGAAAAAATAGCGTGGTTATTACCATCAGCATCAATTAATAAAAACGTTGTGCTTTCCATTGTATGACCAGGTGTATGTAACACTTTTATTTTGATGTCTCCAATTTCAAAAACTTCATTGTCTTTTGCTGAAATGAATTCAAAGTCAGGTTTAGCGTTTGGACCATAAACAATTGACGCTCCTGTTTTTTTACTTAAATCTAAGTGGCCTGAAACAAAATCAGCATGAAAATGAGTTTCAAAAATGTATTTTAATTTAACGCCATCTTTTTCTAATCTATCCGTATAAGGTTGTGTTTCTCTAAGCGGATCAATGATTGCTGCTTCGCCATTTGATGTGATATAGTAAGCACCTTGTGCTAAACATCCTGTATAAATTTGTTCTATTTTCATGATTAAATTTGTTTTTATTGTTATAATATGATGCAAATGTATGTGTTGAATTTATTAAAAATTGTAACTAATGTCACATAAGTCTTTTTTTTACATTAAGACTATTTTGCCTGTGTGAACATCGTAACGCATTGCTATTATTTTTGTTTTATGCTCTTTAATTATTGGATTGTTTGCTATAGCCTTTGTCGAGTGCTCAATGTTTGCATTAATACATCCTAATATGTTTTTCTCTTTTGGATGTAATTTCTCTTCTTGTTTTTCTTCTTGCTCGTTAGCAATAGTTTCTACAATATCGTCAATGTGGTTGTGGTGTTTCTTATAGTCATTATTTTTGTCCCCTATATAAGCTTTTATAGCGCCACATTCGGTATGACCTAAAACCACAACTAGTTTTGCGTCAAGATGTTCTACCGCATATTCAATACTTCCCATATCGATATCAGAAATTAAATTTCCTGCATTTCTAATTACAAATAAGTCGCCAATACCCTGGTCAAATAGTATTTCTGGTGCAACACGACTGTCTGAACAAGTAACAATGACAGCAAAAGGGTGTTGTCCATTTTGATTTTCTAAAACAGAATTTTTATTTTGATGTGGGTGTATGGTTTTTTCCTCTAAAAAGCGTTGATTACCCGCTATTAATTTTTCTATTGGCGTTTGGTTTGCTTCAATTGAAATTGGACTTTCTTCTTTTTTACAACTTACTAAAGTTACTACAACTGTTATTGCTAGGGCTATTTTTCTCATTTTACTTATAAAATTTTTTCAAAAGTAGTATATGAATTTCGTGAAATTTGTAACATATATCACATAGTAAAAAAAAAGAGATTGTTTCATAAAAACAATCTCTTTTTGATTTTAAATATTCACCTTTTTATAAAAGCGTAGTCGGGCAAACATAATCCGTTTTTAAAAGATTGGTGTTTTTAATTTCTGTAAATCCTCCGATCACATCTTCAAAATTATCCCAACCACGTTGTTTTAAAATGGATGCTGCAATCATAGAACGATAACCACCAGCACAGTGCAAAATGAATTTTTTATCTTTTGGAAACTCAGCTAGGTGATTGTTGATTTCGTTTAATGGAACATTTATTGCATTTACAAGATGTTCTGATAAAAATTCACTTTTCTTTCTGACATCAAAGATAACTGTTTTATCAAAATCGATAGTGTCCTCTAATTCTTTGGCTGTAATTCTGTTTACAATATCTAATTCAAACCCTTCTTTTTTCCAAGTATCCATACCTCCATTTAAATAACCAATGGTATGATCGTATCCAATTCTAGATAATCGAATCATACTTTCTTCTTCTTTTCCTTCTTCAGTTACTAAAAGAATTTCTTGTTTGATGTCGGCAATCATTTCTCCAACCCACATGGCAAAACTTCCGTCTAAACCAATATTGATACTATTTGGTATAAATCCTTTTGCAAATTCAGAAGCATCACGAGTATCAAGTATTAAGGCTCTAGTTTCGTTAGCTGCCAATTCAAACTCAGATGGACTTAAAGGTGTATTAGCTTTTTTAAGAACTGCATCTAAATTTTCATATCCTTTAATATTCATCAATACATTTGCAGGAAAATAACCAGGAGGGTTTGTTAATCCTGTTAAAACAGCTGTTACGAATTCGTCTTCTGTCATTTTTGGATTTAAGGCATAGTTGGTTTTCTTTTGATTGCCAAGTGTATCAGTAGTTTCTTTGCTCATCATTTTACCGCAAGCAGAACCAGCGCCGTGATTTGGATATACAATCAAATCATCTGACAAAGGCATTATTTTTTCACGCAAAGAACGAAACAAATGACGTGCTAACTTGTCTTGCGTTAAATCAGCAACTACGTGCTGTGCTAAATCTGGACGACCAACATCACCAATAAATAATGTGTCTCCAGTAATTATGCCGTGTTCTTTTCCGTTTTCATCTATAAGTAAATAGGTTGTACTTTCCATAGTGTGCCCAGGAGTATGTATAACTTTTACTTTATATTTTCCAATTTCAAAAATTTGACCATCAGTGGCAGATATAATTTCGTAAGCTGGTTTAGCTGTTGGGCCATATACAATTTCAGCATTGGTTTTGTTGGCTAAATCTAAATGACCAGAAACAAAATCAGCATGAAAATGGGTAAGAAATACATATTTAATTTTTGCATTATCTTTAAATGCTCGGTCAATGTAAGGTTGTACTTCTCGTAATGGATCAAAAATGGCAGCTTCGCCATTACTTTCGATATAATAGGCAGCATGAGCAATACAACCTGTGTAAATTTGTTCGATTTTCATATTGATATATTTTAATTGATTAAATGATTTAATTAATAATCGAAACAAAATTAGAGGTAGTATTTTATATTGAATATGACAATTATCATAAGAAAACAACTTTTTTTTCAGTAAATACAGTATGTGACATAAGTCACAGATAAAATATCTTAGGTGTTTTTTTGTTATTAAGCATTAAAAATCACTCGTAAAACGAATGGTTTAAAGTGCTAGTTTTGAAATTTAATTATATAGATTTTTTAGCTAAATACCAATCTACCATTTCTAAATTACTACTTTTTCTTTCAGCTAAAGCTTCAACTGTTTTTGGAGCAGGAACAATTACTTTATCTCCAGGTTGCCAATCTAAAGGCATAGCTACTTTGTGTTCGTCAGAAGCTTGAAGTGCCAATAAAGCTCTTTTAATTTCTGCCATGTTTCTACCTACATTAAGTGGATAATACATAATTAAACGTACTTTTCCTTCTGGATCCATAATGAAAACCGCTCTAACGGCTGCAGTTTCGCTTTCTCCAGGTTGTAACATTCCGTATAGTTTAGAAACTTCCATAGAAATATCAGCTACTATTGGAAATTCAAATAATACGCCTGTTTTTTCGTGCACTGCATTTACCCAAGCAATATGGGCGTGAATACTATCAATACTTAAACCCATTAGTTTGGTATTGTGTTTTGCGAAAAATTCTTTTTCGTTAGCAAAACCACTCATTTCTGTTGTGCATACTGGAGTGAAATCTGCAGGATGTGAAAAAAACACAACCCAACTTCCTTTATTGTATTCTGAAAATTTTAATTTTCCAGTAGTAGTTACAGCTTCAAAATCTGGAGCCATATCGCCAATTCTTGGCATTAAAAATACTTTCTCTTCCATTGTAATATTATTTAGATTGTTAATTAATACTGCAAATTTAGGTTAGAGAAAAGTAATGGTTTGTGATATTTATCACTTAATATAAATATTTTCTATAGAATTTATATATTCGATAATAAAAAATTATTATACTAATAACTCGTATCGTCTAGTTTTACTTTTCCGTTAAACGTACTGTATAAAAAGAAAAAATACCCAGCCAGTAATGGAGTCCCGATTACAACAATAGTCAGCATTATTCCTAATGATTTTTGCGAAGATGCTGCATTGTAAATTGTAACACTATACTTGGGATCAATTGTAGATAATAATAATGTTGGGTATAATTGAATTGCAACAAGCATCAACAGGAACATCATTGTTATAGATGAGAATACCAACGCTAGCATATACCGTTTTTTTGAAACCAATCTAGGAACATTTGCAACGGCTAAAAAAGACAATAGAGGCACTACAAAATAAACAGGATTTTCTCTAAAATTTGCCGTTACTTTAGGTATAAAAACTAGGGTATATAAAGTCATTATTCCGAAAGTGATTATGAAGAATATCATGGCTCTTCTCAGTAAAAAAGTTAATCTAGCGTGCAATCTTCCTTCGGTTTTTAATAATAAGTAAATAGCTCCTTGCGTCATAAATAAAGCCAAGGTAGTGAAGCCCGTCATTATTGCATAAGGATTTAAAAAAGAGAAAAATACCCCGCCTTTGTAACTGAAATTTTCTCCTAATGGAAAGCCCTGCAATATATTCCCAAGAACAACGCCTAATAAAAATGCAATCATAATACTAGAAATACTATATACAAAATCCCAAGTCTTTCTCCACCACAACATTTCTTCGGCGCTTCTAAATTTTATGGCAGCAGCTCTAAGTATATTAAACATCAAAAACAACATAAAAGGCACATACATTGCCGATAACATTGTGGCATACATTACAGGAAAACCTGCAAATAGTGCGCCACCGCCAATAACCAGCCATACTTGATTGGCATCCCAAACTGGAGCAATTGCATTTATAGCAATTCTTCGGCTTAAATCCTTTTGAAAAAACAAGTGCCAAGCACCAGCTCCAAAATCAAAACCTTCGAGAATAGCATAACCAGAAAATAAAAGTCCGATTACTAAATACCATAACGTTGGATAATCTATCCCTAAAAAATATTCCATAATTATTGATTTTGAAGGTTTTTATAACGATTGAAAATTAACGGGTTCACTAAGTTCATCATAAGGACCGTGTTTAATTTTTTTATTGACCATATAAATAAACAGTACTAATAGAAGTGCATAAACTACTGTAAACATAATTAACGAAAACACAATTTGATGTGACGAAACTTCTTGTGAAAAAGCTTCATTAGTTCTTAAATGGCCATAAACCACCCAAGGCTGTCTACCCATTTCGGCTGCAAACCAACCCACTTGATTGGCAATTTGCGGTAAAATTACAGCAAATGAAAATATCCATAATAACCATTTAGTTTCAAATAATTTTCCTCGCCACCATAAAAAACTTGCATACAATGTTAATCCAATAAGTAGCATTCCGATAGCAATCATTATATGATAAAATTGAAATACAGCATTAATTTGGCTTGGTCTATCTTCTACTGGAAAACTATTCAATCCAGTAATGGGCGCTTTGAAATCTTGATGTACTAAAAATGATAATCCGCCAGGGATACCAATACCGGTGACTTCTTGTTTTTCTTTGTCAACCCAGCCTAAAAGGTATAAATCGGCAGGAGCTGATTTTTCGAAATGACCTTCCATTGCGGCTAATTTTGCTGGTTGATTTACAGCTACGCCATCAGCAGAACTGTGTCCAGATACTAATTGAGATAATGAAAAAACCGTCGCTACAACTAAAGCAATTTTAAATGCCTTTTTAGATATTTCAGTATAACGTCCTTTTCTTAAATAGTAGGCGTGTACACTTAAAACCAAAAATGCACCAGCTAAGAAAGAACCTTGCCAAGTATGTACCAATCTATCCATACTAGACGGATTAAAAACCATTGCCCAGAAATCGGTAACTTCTGCACGAGCATTTAATCCTTCCCCAACAATATGATAACCCGCTGGAGTTTGTTGCCAAGAATTAGCCACGACAATCCAAACAGCCGAAAACATGGAACCTAAAAAGACACCTATTGTTGAAACCAAATGAACCCAAGGTTTTACTCTATGCCAACCAAATAGTAAAACACCCAAAAAGGCACTTTCTAAACCAAAAGCAAACAAACCTTCAGCCGCCAAAGCACTTCCAAAAATATCTCCTACATATCGAGAGTAAACTGCCCAGTTGGTACCAAATTCAAATTCCATTATGATACCAGTTGCTACACCAATACCAAAAGTAATGGCAAATAATTTAATCCAAAAGCGTGTTAAAATTTCATATTCTTTTTTACCTGTTTTTAGGTAAAGACTTTCCATAATAACCATTATTAATCCAATACCAATACTTAATGGCGGATAGATATAATGAAATGCTACGGTAAAAGCAAACTGAATTCGAGCAAGAATTTCTACGTCCATATACTTTTATTTTAATCTAAATTATATAATAAGTTTTTGATAATCTATGATAAATTTTATTTAAAAAAATCCCTTTCATTGAAAGGGATATATCAAATAAGTTAACTCTAAATGTTAAGCAGTTCCTTTTAATATTTTGTTCCAGTACAACCAAGGTAAAACTTTGGTTTTTAGTAACCACATAGTCCAACGTGGTTTTGCTTGGTCGAAAGGAAAAGTCATTTTTGGCTTGTTTGTATAATCAAATTCGGCTAGCATTAACTTACCATATTGAGTAGGAATAGGACAGGCACTGTAACCATCATATGTTGCCGTTAGTGCTTTTTTATCCATTACTTCTAATAAATTGGTTACAACCACTGGCGCTTGTTTACGAATTGCTGCGCCTGTTTTACTACAAGGTGCATTCGTACAATCTCCTAAAGCGAAAACATTCGGAAAACGTGTATGTTGCATTGTGTTTTTATCAATTTCAACATAGCCAAGCGCATTTGCTTGGTCTCGTAAAGGACTATTTTTAATAAAATCAGGTGCAGATTGTGGTGGAACTGAATGGCATAAATCAAAATTCATAGTAACTCTACTTACTGAATCAGCTTCGTTACCTTCTGAAATACTATAGCATCCAGCAGCAGATTTTGAAAGACTTTGTTTTACAAATTCTGTATTTTTAGTTTCAAATTCTATTGTTTTATTGTTTCCATCAATTGCAATAGTGTTTGCACTATAATGTACTTTGATGTTTCCGTTTAGTAACACTTTTTCAAGTGTAGCTTTGTATTCTGGTACACCAAAAATAACAGTAGCTCCTGACACATAATGTACATCACATTTGTCAAGAATTCCTTTTTTACGCCAATAATCAACAGCCAAATACATTATTTTATGAGGCGCGCCACCACATTTTATTGGTGTAGATGGATTTGTAAATACTGCAGTCCCACCTTTGAAATTTTTAATCATTTCCCAAGTGTATGGGGCAGAATTAAAATCATAATTGCTGCTAACATTGTTTTTGCCTAATGTTTCTTTTAGGCCTTTTATTTTATTCCAATCGAGTTGAATTCCTGGGCATACAATCATATAATCATATGTTATTTCGGTACCCGAAGCGCATATTACTTTATTAGAGGTTGGTTCAAATTCTGAAACAGCTTCTTTTATCCAAGTAGTATTTTTTGGAATAAAGTCTTTTTCATTTCGAACTGTTTTGTTTACATCGAAAATTCCAGCACCAACAAGTGTCCAAGCTGGTTGATAATAATGTTTTTCGGAAGGATCTACAATTGCTATTTTAAGATTACTTCTTTTTCGAAGTAATTGTGAAGCTACAGAAAGCCCAGCATTTCCTCCGCCGATAATTAGTATTTGATAATGATTTGCCATTTTTGTATATTATTTATAATTTAAAACATTTAATAGTATTGATTTGTAATTTAATAGTTTTGTGCCTTTTATTACACAACTACTTTAATTAGGGAAAAAACAACTCTTTGGTTATGATATAAATACCCATTACCAAAACAAACCAGCCAAATGCAGGTTTTAGTTTTGCTCCATCTATTTTTTTAGACAATGCTGTTCCGATAAATATACCGATAATTGCAAAAGCAGAAATTGTAATTAGAAATTGCCAATCGATTGCCGTTGCTTCACCTTCACCAAAAAAACCAATCAATGATTTTGCTGCAATAATAACTAATGAGGTTCCAACAGCTTCTTTCATTGGTAATTTACTTAAAATCACTAATGCAGGAATGATTAAAAATCCGCCACCAGCACCAACTAATCCTGTAAGTATACCAACTACTGCACCTTCAATAAGAATTAATGGATAATTGAATTTTTGCTCACCATTTTCATCACTTGCTGTTTTTTTATCTTTTTTGATCATACTATATGAAGCTGTAATCATTAAAACAGCAAAAAGTAGCATCATTAAAATACTTTTGGTAACAACAAATTCACCTATAGTAAATACTTCTTTTGGTATTGCAGGAACAATTAAAGCACGAGTTGTAAAAACTGCAATAATTGATGGAATCCCAAAAACTATCGCTGTTTTAATATTGACCAAACCTTTTTTGAAATAACCAACAGAACCAATACCGCTAGTTAAACCAACAATAAATAATGAGTAAGAAGTTGCTACAACAGGCTCGATAGCAAACAAATAAACTAAAACTGGGACAGTTAAAATTGAACCACCACCACCTATTAAACCTAACGCTACACCAATAAGAATTGATGCAAAATAACCTATATATTCCATAATTGTAAAATTTTATACTGCAAATATTGGCAGTTTTAATTTATCAATTTGTAACTTTTATCACATAGTGACTTTATTTTAATAGCTCGATGTGATTTCGGTGCAATTTCAGTGTGCCGCGCTGTTCTAATTTTTTTAGCAATCGAGAAATTACTTCTCTTGATGTGTTTAATTCGTTAGCTATTTCTTGATGTGATAGTTTCAAATCTAAACAACCGCAAGCATCTTTATGTCGCTTTAAATAAAACTCTAAACGTTCATCCATTGCTCTAAACGCAATACTATTTACTACTTCTAGCACTTCTTCAAAACGACTTCTGTAAGTACCAATCACAAATTCGTACCAACTACGGTGTTGCATCATCCACTTATCCATTAATGACAAAGGAACCATAACCAATTCTACATCTTCTACCACTTTAGCCATAATTTGGCTTTGTTCATTTTTTGTAGCACAAATCATTGAAATTGCACATGCCTGTCCAGGTTGTAAATAGTACATAAAAAACTCCCCACCATCTTCGTCTTCTCGATATACTTTGATTTGACCAGATAATACTAAAACGGTATTTTTTATATATTGACCAGTTCGCATTATGACATCGCCTGCTTTAAATTCTTGAATTATCCCATTCTTATTAATATCTTCTATTAGAATTTTAGAAAATGAGGGGAATGTATTATTTATTGATGGATACATGCGGTATATATTTAATTAGTTAACTATTAATTAAATTATTTCAATTTAATTTCAAACATTTTATCCCAATTTTTACCTGTAATAAAAACGGTTTTTGTGGATGGATTGTATGCAATTCCGTTTAAAACTTCATCTCCTTCCGTTAATGCTTTTTTGTTTTTTGTTTTTAAATCAGAAAAATCGATAGCACTTTCTACGGCACCATTTTCTGGATTGATAATAACAATTACATCTTTCAAGTAAATGTTTGCCCAAATTTTTCCGTCAATCCATTCTAATTCGTTCAGTTCTGTTATGGCATTTGTGTCAGAATACACATTTATGAAACGTTCCATTTTTTGAGTTTCTGGATTTAAAAAATAAATTTTATTGGTTCCATCACTCATAATTAAATGTTTGTCATTATGCGTTAAACCCCAACCTTCAACATCTGAAAAATAATCAAATGTTTTTTCTTGCTCTAAAGTTGCAGCATTATATATAAAACCAACTTTATTTTTCCATGTCAGTTGATAAATTTTGTCATTAAAAACGGTAATTCCTTCACCAAAATAATCTGGTGATAAAGGCACGGATTTTGAAACATTTCCAGATTTATAATCCGTTTTTCTTAGTGTTGATTCGCCATTTTGACCCGTTCCTTCAAATAAAATGCCGTTATAAAATTCTAAACCTTGTGTGTAAGCATTTGCATCGTGACTATACGTGTTTAAAATAGTATAATCTTTCGATTCATATAATTTTGGGGTGATATTCGAAACCAATTCAAAAGAGGTTAAACATTCTGTTTTTTCACCTTCAGAATGCACAATTGCTTTTATGTCTTGAATACCAAATTGTAATTTTTCTAATTTTAAATTAAAAACTGCATTTTCGGTTGATTTACCTAATTTAATATCGTTTGAAAAATAAATTACAGAATCAATTTTAGCATTTTCAACATTTTCAATGCTTAAATTCACAGTTTCAGTTGGTTTGTAAACTTGTTTTAAGTCTTTTGTAGCAATAGAAAATAGGTCTTTTGTTTCGCTACAATTAAATAAAAAAGCACTTAATGATGTGATTATAAGTAAGTTAATTTTTTTCATATCTTAATTATTTAAGAATACAATATTACAATTTATTTTAAACTAATTTTTGATTTGTAGAAATAATAAAAGATTGTATATTTGCACCGGCAAGTCCTACACGACCAGCTCCCTCAAAATCCTCCAGGGTGGGAACGCAGCAAAGGTATGTGGTTGTAGCGGTGCGATGTAGGTCGCTTGCCATTTTTTACTTCTCTTCTTAAAATTCTTATAAAATTTATTGGTATCAAACTTTTTTAATTTAGATTTGTATTGTTTAAAACCAATTCAAATGAAAAAGTTATTCGTATTACTTGCAACAACAGCATTTTTGCTTAGTTGTTCTCCAAAAAAAATAATTGTAGCCAGTGCAACAAAAAAAGTTGCAGATGTTACAAAATACATCAATACAATTAACGAAGCCAGTTTGTCTAAAAACCTTCACGTAATTGCTTCCGATGAAATGGAAGGCAGAAATACTGGAGAGCCAGGACAGAAAAAAGCAGGTTTATATCTTATTGAACAATATAAAGCGTTAGGTATTTCAAATCCTCCAGGATCTACTGATTTTTATCAAAAAGTGCCTGCAGAATTTATGAAAAAAGGTTTTGCTCCTAAATTAGGAGATTCTGAAAATATTTGGGCTTTCATTCCAGGTTCAGAAAAACCAGAAGAAGTACTTGTTATTTCTGCACATTACGACCATGTAGGTATGAAAAACGGTGAGGTGTTTAACGGTGCAGATGATGATGGATCTGGAACGGTTTCTTTAGTTGAAATTGCCAAAGCTTTTTCTGAAGCAAAAAAAGATGGTTTTTCACCAAAACGTTCTATTTTATTTTTACACGTTACAGGAGAAGAACACGGCTTACACGGTTCAAGATACTACTCTGAAAATCCATTATTTCCAATAAAAAACACCATTGCAGACATTAATATTGATATGGTGGGACGTAGAGACACACTTGCCAATCATACACAAAATGGAAAATATGTGTATGTTATTGGTTCAGACCGATTAAGTTCTGAACTACATACTATTAATGAAGAAATGAATACAAAATACGTAGGTTTAAATTTAGACTACACATTTAACGCAAGAAACGACCCAAATAGGTTTTATTTCCGTTCTGATCATTACAACTTTGCTAAAAAAGGCATCCCTGCCATTTTCTTTTTTAATGGCGTACACGAAGATTATCACGGACCAAACGATACGGCTGATAAAATTGAGTACGATTTGTTAGCGATGCGTGTTAAATTAGCATTTACATTAGCTTGGGAATTGGCCAATAGAGAAAATAGAATTGTGGTTGACAAAGACGGTAAATAATGCAATTATTAATTCTAAACGGCCCTAATTTAAATTTATTAGGACAACGTGAACCAGAAGTTTATGGCAATCAAAGTTTTGATTCGTATTTTGATGAATTAAAATTACAGTTTCCTTCAATTCAATTGGATTATTTTCAATCGAATATTGAAGGCGAAATTATCAATAAATTGCAAGAAGTAGGCTTTTCTTACGATGGAATACTATTAAATGCTGGAGCGTATACACACACTTCTGTAGCCATTTCAGATTGTGTAAAGGCAATAACATCACCAGTTATTGAAGTACATATTTCAAATACATTTTCCAGAGAAACATTTCGTCATCAATCTTATATTTCTCCAAACGCAAAAGGCGTAATTATTGGTTTTGGTTTAAAAAGTTACGCATTGGCTATTCAAAGTTTTTTGTAACTTCATACAACTTTTATTTTTAAAAAAACGTCTATAATTATACATACTAAATCTACTAAAAAAAATGAAAAAAATTACGGTATTTCTTCTAGCATTTTTCGCAATGCTTTCAACATCATATGGTCAAGTTAAAGAAACTAGAGGCGTTGGAAATTTTACAGCTATTAAAGCATCTTCTGGTGTAAATGTAGTCTATACTCAAGGACCTATTCAAAATATTGAGGTGACTTGGGAAAAAGATTTAATGAAATTTTTAAAAGTGGAAACTAAAAATAATGTTTTAAAAATTTTTATTGAAAACACCAACTACTATAAAAAAATGGACACCAGTAAATTGCTTGTAACCGTTTCAAATCCAGGTATTGGAAGCGTTACAGTAAGTTCATCAGCTACGTTTTCAATCAAAAATAATTTAAATGTAAGTTTATTAAAAATTAATACTTCTTCAAGTGCTGATTTTTCAGGAACGGTAACTTGTAATTCAATTTTTATTGATGCTTCTTCAAGTTCAAATGTGGCTTTAAATATGGCTACAGATGATATCGCTGTTAACTTAAGCAGTAGTTCAAGCGTATCGTTAAAAGGAAAAACAGATAATTTGGCTATTGACGCTTCGAGTTCAGCAGATTGCGATGCAAAAGAGTTAATTTCAAATGTGGCACAGGTTTCAGCTAGTACCTCTTCAGACATACAAGTTCTGGCATTAAAGGGATTAGATGCTACCGCTTCTACAAGTGCCTCAATAAAGTATTATGGAAAATTAGATAAAGTAAAAATAACCGAGAGCACTTCTGGCTCTGTTGAACAAGTAAAATAAATTATTATGAAGCCCCAAACCTCAATTTTACTTTTTCTTTTTTCTTGTTTTTCAATGGCACAAATAAAAGGAAAAGTCACTGACTCAAATGGAAATGCTTTGCCATACGCAAGTGTAACCATAGAAAAAACCTACATCGGAACTTCCACAAATGAAAACGGGGAGTACGAATTAAACATCAAAAAAACAGGTAAATACACCTTGGTTTTTAAGATTTTAGGATACAAAACCAAAACAATATCACAAGAAATTAATACGTTTCCTGTAGTAATTAATGCAACGCTTTCCGATGAACAATATTCAATCGATGAAGTAGTTGTAAAAAGTGGCGAAAATCCTGCTAATGGAATCATCAGAAGCGCTATAGCCAACCGAAAAAAAAACACAGAAAAAACGGATAAATATGAAGCCGATTTTTATTCAAGAGGAATTTTTAGAGTAAAAGATATTCCTAAGAAATTTATGGGAATTGAAGTTGGTGATTTAGACGGGAATGTGGATTCTACAGGTGCTGGAATTATTTATCAATCGGAAACCGTTTCTAAAATTAAGTTTGAAAAACCAAATAATTTAAAAGAAGAAATTATAGCTAGCAAAGTGGCTGGAGACGATAACGGATTTAGTTTTAATACCGCAATTGGTACTAATTATGATTTATATCAGAATACCGTTGATTTTAATATTCCAATGATTTCTCCTATTGCTTCTAATGCTTTTACGTACTACAAATATAAAATAGAAGATTCATTTACAGATAGTTATAATAATTACGTATATAAAATAAAAGTTACTCCAAAGCGCGATAAAGAACCCGTTTTTGAAGGTTATATTTATATTATTGACGATACATATGCCATTTATGCAGCCGATTTAGATATTAAGGGATATAGAGCACAGCAAGAGTTTTTAGAATCGTTTAAGTTAGTGCAGAATTTCAATTATAATCCAGATTCTAAAATGTGGGTAAAAAGCTTACAATCATTTGATTTTAAGGCAGGTGTGTTTATGATGAAATTCAATGGGAAATTTACACACGTGTTTAGTAATTATAATTTTGTGTCTAATTTTGAAAAGAAAACCTTTGGTAGTGAAGTAGTTACGTTTGCCGAAAAATCGAATAAAAAAGAAGATTCGTATTGGTTAGAAAATCGTCCAGTGCCTTTAACGGAAGAAGAAACTACCAATTATGTTAAAAAAGATAGTGTTTATAAAGTTCGAAATTCTCAAGTGTATATGGATTCTGTTGATGCGGTTTCTAATAAATTTAAAGTCAGTAAGTTGATTACGGGATACTCGTTTCAAAACAGTTTTAAAAATAAAAGATTCAATTATCAAGGATTATTTAATTTGTCTTCTTTTAATTTTAATACCGTTCAGGGATATCATATCGGTTCAGGATTTTCGTACTCAAGTTATAATGAAGAAAAACAAAAACGAACTGTAATTAACTCAGATTTTCAATACGGATTTTCAGATAAACGCATCCGACCAACGGCGTCTTTTTATCATAAATTCAATAATACAAATGATGCTTATTTTCGACTTTTAGGTGGGAATAAAGTCAATCAATTTAATAGTTCAGAACCTATTTCTAAAATTGAAAACTCAGTAAGTTCGTTAATTTTTAAGAATAATTTTATGAAATTATACGAAAAAGAATTTGTTGAAATAGGAGCAGGTAGAGAAGTCGTAAATGGTCTGTTTTTAAATGCGAATGTTGCCTATGAAAACAGAAAGCCATTGTATAATACCACAGATTTTGCTATAAATAAAACGGATGATGTGTACAGTTCAAACAATCCATTAAATCCAAATTCTGATGTGCTTCCAGCGTTTAATGAACACCATGTCACTAAGTTTAGTTTGAGTTCTCGAATTGTTTTCGGTCAAAAGTACATTACCAGACCCGATGGAAAAATGAATATGAATGAAGGAAAATATCCAACGCTTGGTTTTACTTATACAAAAGCATTTTTAGCTACAGCAAAAGCGTATGAATATGACTTTTTAGAAGCACGTTTAAATTATAACAAAACTTTAGACAACAAAGGTGATTTAGAATTAAATTTGAAAGGAGGATTGTTTTTTAATGCCGACAACATTTCATTTGTAGATTACAAACATTTTAACGGAAATCAAACGCATGTTCGCATTGATGGACAATACAATTCAAGTTTTAATATATTGCCTTATTATTCGCAATCTACTAATAATCAATATTTTGAATTGCATGCAAACTATAATGATAATGGTTACTTTATGAATAAAATTCCGCTAATAAATAAATTAGGTTGGAATTTAGTTGGAGGATTTCACCAATTAGCCACTCCAAATAACAGACCCTATCAAGAAATAACTATTGGTTTAGACCGAATTGGATTTGGAAAGTTTAAAATTTTCCGTGTAGATTATGTTAGAAGTTTTCAAGGAAACAACTTCGGACAAGGATTTATGTTTGGTTTGAGGTTTTAGGTAGAAATTCCAATAAATTAAATTCCAAGATATAAAAAACCTCGAAATTATATAGTTTCGAGGTTTTTTGTATTTAAAATTTTGTGGTTCTCTGTGTTTTCTTTGCGTTACTTTGTGTAACCTTATTACCCTAAAACCACTAATTTATTTTCTCCGTCGACCACTACTTTAGTTAAGCCGTGTTTGGCTAAACCTTTCATAGCAGCATCCCATTTTTTTCCGCTTAAAGCCGATTTGTCTTTTAAAACACCAATTGGTTGGTTGTTTTCTTTTTCTAATAAACCAACAATGAATTTTTCGTCTTCTGTTAATTCATAAGTCACTTTTTTCTCAGGACGCATTTGTGGGAAAAACAACACTTCTTGAATTGAGGCGTTATTTGTTAAAAACATAATTAATCGGTCCATTCCAATCCCTAAACCAGAAGTTGGCGGCATTCCGTATTCTAAAGCCCGTAAAAAGTCTTCATCAATAATTCCGTTCGCTTCATCGTCACCTTTTTCAGCTAAAGCCATTTGTGCTTCAAAACGTTCTCTTTGATCAATTGGATCGTTTAATTCGGAATACGCATTTGCAATTTCTTTTCCACAAACCATTAATTCAAAACGCTCTGTTAAATCAGGATTTTCACGGTGTTGTTTACATAAAGGCGACATTTCTTTCGGATAATCCGTAATAAAAGTCGGTTGAATGTAATTTCCTTCGCATTTTGCACCAAAAATTTCATCAATTAATTTTCCTTTACCCATAGTTTCATTCACCTCAATTCCCATTCCTTTTGCGGCTTCAAATAATTCAGCTTCCGTTTTTCCAGAAATATCAAAACCTGTGAAGTCAATGATAGATTGCGTCATAGTTACTCTTGCATAAGGCGCTTTAAAGCTAATTTTATGTTCGCCAAAAGTTGTTTCTGGAGTATCGTTTACTTTTGTAGCACAATATTCCAAAAGGTTTTCGGTAAATTCCATCATCCAATTGTAATCTTTGTAGGCTACATATATTTCCATTGCTGTAAATTCAGGATTGTGTGTTCGGTCCATTCCTTCGTTACGGAAGTTTTTAGAAAATTCGTACACACCATCAAAACCACCAACAATTAATCTTTTTAAATATAGTTCGTTAGCAATTCGCATATATAAAGGAATGTCTAAGCTGTTGTGATGTGTCATAAACGGACGCGCAGCAGCACCACCCGGAATGGATTGTAAAATAGGTGTTTCAACTTCCATATAACCACTTTCGTTAAAGAAAGTTCGCATCGCAGTAAATAATTTTGTTCGTTTTACAAACACTTCTTTCACTTGTGGATTAACGACCAAATCAACATAACGCATACGGTAACGCAATTCGGCATCATTAAAAGCATCGTACACTTTTCCATCTTCATCAGTTTTTGGAAAAGGTAACGGGCGTAGGGTTTTACTTAAAAAAGTAAAGTTGTTAACTCGTACGCATTTTGCACCAACTTGTGTAGTAAATAATTCGCCTTCAATTCCTAAAAAATCTCCTAAATCAGTTAATTTTTTAAAAACTTGGTTGTATAATGTTTTGTCTTCGCCTTGGCAAATAAAATCTCTGTTAAAATAGACTTGTACTCTGCCTTCGCTGTCTTGAATTTCAGCAAATGTCGCTTTTCCTTGATCTCTTACACTCATTAATCGCCCAGCAATTACTACCTTTTTTCCTTCTTCAAAATTATCCTTTATGGCTTTTGAAGTTTGCTTTACAGGATATAAATCTGCAGGATAAGGATTGATTCCTAAGTTTCTTAGGGCTTGTAATTTCTCTCTTCTAATGATTTCTTGTTCGGAAAGTTGCATAATATATATTATTTAAGAAGGCAAAGATAAGCAATAGAAATATAGTTTCAAAGTCAGAATTTTTAGCAGAATGATTTAAAATTGTATCTTTGACAAATAAATCTATTTTCGTGTATGAAACAAATTCAACTTCTTGATTTAGGTAATAAAGATTACAAAGCAACTTGGGAGTATCAAGAAGAATTGTTTAAAAGAATTGTGGATTTGAAAATTCTAAATAGAAATGCAACTATTCCAATTCCTACGCCTAATTTCTTTCTTTATGTTACACATCCTCATGTATACACATTAGGTAAAAGTGGCGATGTTTCTAATTTATTACTTTCCGAAAAGCAACTATCAGAAAAAGGTGCTACTTTCTATAAGATAAATAGAGGTGGAGATATCACATATCACGGTCCTGGTCAAATTGTAGGCTATCCAATTTTAGATTTAGAGAATTTTTTTACCGATATTCATAAATATCTTCGATTTTTAGAAGAAGCCATTATTTTAACCCTAGCAGAATACGGATTGAAAACAGAACGCAGTCCTGGTGAAACAGGAGTTTGGTTTGATGTAGGAACGCCATTTGCTCGAAAAATTTGCGCTATGGGTGTTCGTGCTTCTCGTTGGGTAACTATGCATGGCTTTGCCTTAAATGTAAATGCCGATTTAGGCTATTTTGATAATATTATTCCTTGTGGTATTCGTGGTAAGGCAGTAACGTCTATGCACGTTGAGTTGGGTAGGGAAGTAAATGAGGAAGAAGTTAAAGAAAAAATTCTAAAACATTTTTCAGTTTTATTTGAAAGTTCTTTTATTTAGAACTTACAATTCTAATATTAATTGTTCTGGTAATAATCTAAACGTTTTTCTGTGGTACTTTGTAATGCCATATTTTCTAATAGCATCTCGGTGCTCTTTTGTAGGGTAACCTTTGTTTTTTTTCCAATTATACATAGGATATTCTTCGTGAATAGTATCCATAAAATCATCTCGATACGTTTTTGCTAAAATAGAAGCAGCGGCAATACTCAAAAATTTAGCATCACCTTTAATAATAGACGTATTTGGAATCGAGGATAATATTTCAATTTCTTTTGTATTAAAAATTTTTCCTTCTTTTTGTTTCATGCCTAATTTTCCGTTTAAAGGTCTGTTTCCATCTACAATAATATATTCGGGTATTGTTTTCAGTTTTAAAACGCTTTCTTGCATAGCTTTCATTGATGCATTTAGAATATTTATTTCATCAATTTCTACATTATATATATGTGTAAAAGAAAAATCAAATAAATCTTCAATAATAGGTCTCAACTCAAAACGTTTTTTTTCAGATAATTGCTTGGAATCATTTATTGCTTGAAATAACAGGTGCTCTTGTTTTTTTTGCTCTTTTGTAAGTTTAATGTTAGGTGATTGTAAAATAATTGCAGCAGCGGTTACAGGACCAGCCAAACATCCTCTGCCGGCTTCATCCGTTCCGCACTCAATAGTAAAATTACTGTAACATTTATTTAACATAAAATATTTTTTACAAAAATAATTAAATTTAAAACAACATTTAACATTTATTCAACGCTATTATATTGTGGGTTCTACATAGTTTTTAAATCCGAAAAAAATTTTAACACAAAAAAAATGACAATATTGTGAAGTATTATTTGTTTATTTAAGAAATTATTAAGAAGTTTGCGGAATAACTAACTCAAATAAAATTAATATGAGATCGAAGTTCAAATGGATTTTTACGCTTTTAGTAGCGTTTACAATGCAGTTTTCTTTCGCACAACAGAAAACTGTTACGGGTACAGTAACAAGTGATGGCGTTAATTTGCCAGGTGCTACTGTGAGTATTGCGGGTACACAACAAGGTACTCAAACAGATGAGAATGGTAAATTCTCAATTAAAGCATCTCAAGGAGATGTCTTGGAAGTTTCTTTTTTAAATAAAGAGACAAAAACAGTAAAGGTTGGTGCTGGTAACGTTATTAATGTTGCTTTATCTACAATAGATAATGTGATTAAAGAGGTTACAGTATCAGGAGCATTAGGTATTAAAAGAAAAAAAGCTGCTGTAACTTCTTCTTATTCCACTGTGAGTAATGAAGAATTGAAAGCTGCTAATAACCCTGATGCTGTAAGAGCATTAATTGGAAAAGTTTCTGGGGTTACTATTAATGCTACAAATAACAATATTAATGGTTCTAATTCAATTAGAGTTCGTTCTATGTTGTCTATTTCTGGTAATACAGAAGCTTTAGTAGTTATTGATGACGTTATTTCTACTGCAGATGTTTTTGCATCTATACCAGCAGATGTAATTTCAAATGTGACTGTATTAAAAGGAGCTCAAGGAGCTGCTTTATATGGTTCTCAAGGTAAAAGTGGTGTTGTTATTGTAACAACAAAAAAATCTAACACAAATGGAAAAGTAAGTGTTACTTTAAATTCTGTGGTAGATATTGAGAATATTAATTTTGTTCCTTTAAGACAAACTCAATATGGTCAAGGTTGGTATGGTTCTTACGATCCTCAAGAAAATGGTGGATGGGGACCTAAATTTGATGGAGTAGTTCGTCAAGTTGGTTTACCAGATGCAAACGGTAATATTATTGAAGCGCCTTATTCTACTTTAGGTGATGATACAATTAAGGATTTCTACAAAACAGGTTATGTTTATCAAAACAACTTAAATGTTAACGTTGGGGGTAAAGATTCTTATCTTAACTTGAATTTAGGTAATTTAAAGCGTGACTTTATTCTTGATGGAGATACATTTAATAGAAATACAGTTGTATTGAATGCTGGTAAAAAAATAAATAAATTTTCTTTAGGAGGTACAGTTACCTTTACAAATCAAAGAACAAAACAAGCAAATGTTAATGCTGCTACTAGTAGAGGTGATTACACTTTATTAACTAACTTATTGCAAACAGCTTCTAATATTCCAATTTCTCAATTTAAAGATAGAGGTATTTATGGTTGGAATGGTTATTATATGAATCCTTTCTGGGCTAAAGATAATAATAGATTAGAAGAGGTTTCAAACTTTGTAAATTTTGGTTTGAATACTTCATATGAAATAAATAAAAACATTAGTTTATCTCACAATGGTTCTGTTCAAATGAGAAATACTAATCAAACTTCATATACTAATGAATTAGCAAATTCAGCTGATTTTTCTGATGGTGGTTTTGATCAAGCATCATCATTTTATCAATCTGTTTTTGGTTCTACTTATTACTACGGAGATTTTTTAGCTAACTTTAACTATGAATTAACTGATGATATTGGATTGAAATTTAATATTGGTCAAAATATTCAGTATAGTGAAAACTATAGAACTTCTATTGGAGGTTCTAATTTAGAAATTCCAGGTTTTTATAACATAACAAATGTTTTAAATCCTGCAAATCCAAGTGCGTTAAGAAATAGTAGATTTGTTTCTAAAACTACTGGTACTTTTATTAATGCGGATTTAAATTATAGAGATTATTTATTTTTAAACGCAACGATGAGACGTGAAGGAAATAGTGTTGCCAAAAAAGGAAATCAGTTTTATAATTATCCTTCTGTTGGTTTATCATTTGTACCTACTAAAGCATTTGACTTTTTAAAAGGAAAGAATACTTTAAGTAATTTAAAAATATATGGTAACTATACTAAAGTTGGTTCATTAGATCCAATTGGAGCATATCAAATATTAAATACAGGAACTTTAGCATCTAATTTTCCTTTTCCTGATACAGGAAACTCTTATCAAGATTTAACAAATATTACAAATGCAAACATTAAACCTGAAACATATACTACAATTGAAGCAGGTGTTAATTTTGGATTTTTTAAAGATAGATTAACACTTGATGTTGCTGGTTATTTAACTAAAACTTCAGATTTAATTACTTCAACTTCAGCTAGTTCTTTCTCTGGTTTAGGTTCTGCTGTTGACAATAATGGTGAATTAGAAGCAAAAGGTTATGAGATTGATTTAGGTTTTATGCCAGTTAATACTGAAAACTTTAAATGGAATGGTAGAATCTCTTTTTCTGGATATGATACGAAAGTTGTTGATGCAGGTGAAGGAGATCAAATTACACTTTATAGTGGAGGTAATTCAAATGTTGATGGTGAAATTGCAGCTGTTGAAGGATATTCTTTCCCTTATATAGTAGGTACAGATTGGTTAAGAGATAATGATGGAAATGTAATTGTAAACAGTGAGGGTCGTCCTACTGTTGATGCAAAATTCAAAAAATTAGGTCAAGCATTACCTAAGTATATTGTAGGATTAACAAATAGTTTTAACTACAAAGGATTTGGTTTATCATTTACTGTAGATTACAGAACAGGTCATAGTTTTATTTCTCAAACAAAACATAATTTAACTTGGAATGGTCATTTATATGAGTCAGGTGAGTTTGATAGAGAAGTAGGTTTCTTAATGCCAGGATCTGTTATAGATAATCCTGCTACAGCTACTGTTGGAGATTATATTCCTAACACAACTGTATTAACTGGTGGTTTTTATACAGGTTATACTGGAAATGCTAACAGAACTCAAGCTTATTATGGTCAAGCAGCTAATTTAGGGTCTCATAATTTAATTGACGCTACATCGCTTAAAGTTAGAGAGATTGCGTTTAGTTACAGTATGCCTGCGAAAATGATTTCTAAAACTGGTTTAACTTCTTTAAAATTTAGTGTTAATGCAAGAAACCCATTTGTTTTCTTAGCTGATGGTAAATTTATTAAAGCTAAAAACGGTTTAGAGAACAGAGGATATGCTGATCCTGAGACTTCAAGTCAGTTTAATAGTTCAACAACTAACGCAGCACAAAATCCAGGTGGAACAGTATCAAATTCATCAAGAAATGGTGTTGGTATTATTGGTGATGGACAATATCCATCAACTAGAACTTTTGGATTTGCAATTAATGCTACATTTTAACAATAAAAACTTTTAATATGAAAAAAATATTTATTAGCTGTTTTGCTCTTTTATCTTTAATCTCTTGTGAGAATTATTTAGATGTCAATGAAGATCAACAGAATAGACCTGGTTTTGATAACATTACCCCTGCTCAAATGTTTGCAGGTGCAGTTAATGGTTATGTAAATCTTCAAACTATTACTTATAATGACTTTGGTAATAAAATGGCCTATGCATGGGGATTGAATAGTGGTTTTACTACTACTGACCCTGCATATGACTACAATTTTACTAGCAGTAGTTATACTGGTAATTTTGAAAGTACAGCATTGATTGCTGACAATTTTCAAGATATTCTTGATAAACAAGCACTGTTTCCAAATTATTCATATCATTTTGGTGCTGCAAAAGTATTCAAAGTAATGTGTATGGATTATGCTACTGCATTATATGGAGATGTGCCATATTCAAATGCTTTTAATTCTTCAGTTTTAGCTCCTTCTTATGATGATGATAAAGCTATTATACCTCAATTATTTGCGGAATTAGATCAGGCTAGAGACCTTTTTAATAATCCATCTGCAAATGTAATTGATTTTGCAACTGAAGACATAGTTTTTGGTGGAGATACTGGTCAATGGATTCAATTCATTAATACAATTGAATTGAAGATGTTAATGCGTTTATCTAAAACAACAGATGCTAATTTAGTGGCATTAAGAACTTCTCGTTTTGCTAATTTACCAATTGATTTTATTTCATCTGATGTTGCTGTAAATCCAGGTTATAACTCAAGTGCTGTTGGACAAAGAACTCCTATTTTTAGAACTTATGGTTTAAATGAAGGTTTTACTGATTGGACTTCTTCTAATAGAGCTAACGCAGCTGGTGATTACATTGCTAAGTTGTTAAACGGCCAAGCAAGTGGTGTTAGTATGACTGCAACTAGTGTAGTTGACCCTAGACGTTCACGATTATTTACTATTGTTGGAACTGGTGTGGTAGGTAATGTTCAAGGGATTTTCCCTAGTGCAGCTATTTCTAGAGTTGCTGCTTTCTTTCATGGTTATACTGGATTAAGTGCAGCTGATGCTGTTAACAATGGTTGCAGTAGAGATGCTTATTTGATGCTTGCATCTGAAAGCGAATTCTTACAAGCTGAGGCTATGGAAAGAGGTTATATGACAGGTTCAGCACAAGCTAAATTTAACGCTGGTATTACTGCTTCTTTTGCTTTTTACAGTAGAAATTGGGGGTTATTACCAGCTGGTTGGTATACAACCTTAAATCCTTCAACTTATATTGCTGCGATTGATTCTAAAAATGGTTTAGGATGGACTGCTTCTACTAATAAGATTAGTGCTATTATGACTCAAAAATATTTAGCACTTGCAAATTGGCATGGTATTGAATTGCATTTAGATAATTTAAGAACTGGTTTCCCTGTGTTGCCAATGCCAAACGGTGTTTCTCAAACTAATAGACCTTATAGATTAATCTATCCGTCTTCTGAGTATTCATCAAACAGTGCAAATGTTCCAAATATTACAAATGCAGAATTATTTACTGTTAACAGTAAAACACCTTATTATTTACAATAATATAATTAATTATGTTCAAATTAAACCTCGATTTTATCGGGGTTTTTTTTTACAACAAATTCTCAGTACATTTGCCCTTTAAATTGTAAAAATGAGAACCCTACTTATTATATTGTTTTTTGCTTTTTCGTTTTCTTTGTATTCGCAAGAACCAGATACTACTAAAGTTGTAGAATTAAAAGCAGATATTAAACTCTATAAAACCTTCAACACTCTAAAAGATACTGTTTATATTGATACGTCTTTAACTATTCAAGATGAATATAAATACAATTATTTAAGAAAAGATAATTTTGGTTTATTCTCCTTTTCAAATGAAGGCTACCTTTATAATCAATTGGATTATTCTAGAAAATCCAAATCGGTTTTGCCTCAATTTGGATTTAATGCGAAACACGTTTCTTATTTAAATACAAATGATATTTATTATTATTCGGTGCCAACTCCTTTAACGGATATCTATTTCAAAACCGTTATGCGTCAAGGGCAAAGTTTAGATGCATTACTATCAGTAAATACAAAACCAAATTTAAATTTTACGATTGCTTATAAATCAATTCGTTCTGTTGGGGATTATTTTAATAATTTGACTAGTTCTGGGCATTTTAGATTTATAACTAATTATCATTCCCTAAATAAAAAATATTTTTTAAAAGCTAATTTCATCGGTCAAGATATTTTTAATCAAGAAAATGGTGGTATAAAAACGTTGGAACAATTAGATGGAACAAACCCATCTTTCAGTCAACGAGAACGTGTAGATGTTTATTTTAATGATGCTTCTTCCAAATTAAAAGGAAACCGCTATTTTTTAGATCAATCGTATCAATTTTCAACCGGTAATTCTTTGGTAATAAAACATCAAACGTATTATGAAAATAAGTTTTACGAATATATACAAGCCACTAAAAGTGATCGTTTAGGAATTTCCAACACAACTTCTATTAATAATAAAACTCGTTATGATGTTTTTTACAATAAGGTTGGCGTTAGTTTTAAAACAAAAACATTAGGGGAACTTAATTTTTTTATAGATAATTATTCATATAATCAATTTTATGTTATACCACAAAATATAGCATTCAATGCAAATGACAAATACAACTTACACAATCGCGTAACTTCAGTAGGCGGTCAATATGAATTTGATAGAAATAAGTGGAATTTCAATATTGTATTACAAAACGCGATTTCAAAACAACCTTCTTCAAATTTTGAAGCTTTTGCCAAGTATACATTTTCTAATGATAATTTTGTAAAAATATCAGCTCAACAAGTTAGCAAAATTCCAGATAATATTTTTGTTTTTCATAAAAGTGATTATGATAATTATAATTGGAATTCGCCTTTTAAAAACGAAAAAATTAGTTCTATTAAAGTAGAAACAAAAAATAAATGGGTAGATGCTACAATTCAAATATCTAATATTAATGATCATTTGTATTTTTATAATACAACACAACGATTGGATAGCTTGGTTGTAAAACCATTTCAATACAATAAATCTATTCAATATGTTAGCGCTGAAATCGCTAAGGAAATTAAATTCAGAAATTGGGCATTAGATAACAGAGTAAAACTTCAAGAAGTACAGCAAGATGCAAAAATTTTAAATTTACCAAATATTGTTTTACGAAACACTTTGTATTACACCAAATCGGTATTTAAGAAAGCCATGTTGTTGCAAACGGGTGTTACGATAAACTATTTTAGTAAGTATTATGCAGATGATTATATTGGTGTCTTAGGAGAATTTTATGTTCAGGATCAATCAAAAGTTGGAGGATTTCCTGTTTTAGATTTCTTTGTAAATGCTCGTGTGCAACAATGCAGAATTTACCTAAAAGCAGAACATTTTAATGCTTTGTTTACTAATAAAGTAGATTATTTTAACACGCCAAATTCTCCATTTAGAGACTTTCACATTCGTTTCGGATTAGAATGGAATTTCTTTAAATAGTACAAAATCGACCAATTGAAGTTATTTTTTGTAAATCATACAAGAACATGTAACTTTGTCATCACAAAATAATAATATGAAATACGCTAAAAATATATTAGAAACTATTGGTAATACGCCAATTGTAAAAATTAATAAAATTACAGCTGAATTGCCTTGTTTGGTTCTTGGGAAGTTGGAAACATTTAACCCAGGAAATTCTGTTAAAGACAGAATGGCGTTAAAAATGGTGGAAGATGCTGAAGCAGATGGCCGATTAAAACCAGGCGGAACAATCATTGAAGGAACTTCAGGAAATACAGGAATGGGTTTGGCTTTAGCAGCTATTGTTAAAGGGTATAAATGTATTTTTGTAATCTCGGACAAGCAGTCAAAAGAGAAGTCAGATATTTTACGTGCAGTAGGCGCGAAAGTTATCGTGTGTCCTACAGATGTAGAACCTACAGATCCACGTTCATATTATTCCGTTTCAAAACGATTAGGGGATGAAATTCCAAATTCTTGGTATGTAAATCAATACGATAATCCAAGTAATGCAACTGCGCATTATGAGCAAACGGGTCCAGAAATTTGGAAACAAACAGAAGGTAAGATTACGCATTTTGTGGTTGGAGTAGGAACTGGCGGAACGATTTCTGGAGTGGCTAAATATCTAAAAGAACAAAATCCGAATATAAAAATTTGGGGAATTGATACATATGGATCTGTATTTAAAAAATACCACGAAACAGGTATTTTTGATGAAAACGAAATTTATTCGTATATAACTGAAGGAATTGGTGAAGATATCTTACCATTAAATGTTGATTTTTCTTTAATAGACGGATTTACAAAAGTTACGGATAAAGATGCTGCAGTTTATACTCGTAAATTAGCTTTAGAAGAAGGAATCTTTTGTGGAAACTCTGCTGGTGCCGCTATAAAAGGTGTTTTGCAATTGAAAGAACATTTTAAGCCAGAAGACGTTGTTGTTGTTTTATTTCACGATTCTGGAAGTCGATATGTTGGAAAAATGTATAACGATGAATGGATGCGTGAACGAGGATTTTTAGAGGAAAATATTACCAAAGCAGAAGATTTAATCAAGGATCATAAAGACAAACCTTTAATTATTGTTAGAACAGAAGAATTGGTTTCTCACGCTATTGAAAGATTAAAAAAATACAAAATTTCTCAAATTCCTGTAATTGATACGACTGGTTTTGTAGGAAGTTTAGATGAATCAGATTTGTTTAGAAGTTATTTTGAAAACAAAGACATAGCTGATTTGCCTATTAAAGAAGTAATGGGTAAACCTTTTCCGGTTGTATTGGCATCGGCTTCTATAGATGAAGTGTCTAAATTAATAAATAAAGACAATCAAGCGGTTTTAGTAGATTTAGGAAACGGAAAACATCATATTATAACCAAACACGATATTATTAGTTCTATTAAATAGAAAATCTAAATAAATATTTTTAAAACGGATAGCAAAATGTTATCCGTTTTTTTTATATTTGGTTTTACTTAAGTTGATTAAATTATGAACCTAAAAAAAATAATTAACATATTGATTTTTCTTATTGTTAATCAATCTTTTTCACAAGTTGAATTGCCTTTGGGGACCTATTTGTCAGAAAATGAAAAAGAATACATTGTTATAATGGCAAACAATTCTTTTGGATTTATTTCTTATGTTAATGAATCGCCTTATTTATATCAGAAAAAGTATAAAAAAAAGAATAATAATATTGATTGTGGTAGAGGTTTTCTGGTTGATATTTCGGGTTCTGGAAAATATAAAATAGAGAATGATTCAATTAAGTTAACTTTTGTAGAATCAAAATCAATAATAGATAGCCTAAAAATAAGTTATCTTTCAACAGAAAAAAATGAAAACCCTGTAAATGTAACTTTTATACCTCATTATAATTATATAAAAATTGGAATAACAGAAGTAGAAGTTAAAGATTCAAATAATCAAATTATTGCTAATGTTTATGATAATAATCTTTCGCCAAATATAGGCATTTTAAGATTTCCATTAGAATTGATACTTAATGATTATAAAAAATTGATTTTAAGCGAACAAAAGAACCAACAAATTGATTTGTTTATAAATTGTTTCAAAACATACAATATAAATACAAACATTAATAAAACATTCAATATTAAATTTTTAAAAAAAATTATTGAAGAGTAATTTTTTCTTGAATTATTTTTATATTTGTTTTATATATAAGCCAAATTAAAAAGTACACGCCATGCAAGAAGAATTTCTCCATTATTTATGGGTAAATAAGAAACTACCATTTACCCAACTCAAAACACATCTTAACGAAAAGTTAGAAATCAATTATTTTGGACAGTATTTACAAAATGCGGGCCCTGATATTTTTAATGCGCAAATTTCTATCAATCAGCAAAAATGGGCAGGGAATATTGAAATTCATGTGAAGTCTTCCGATTGGTATTTACACAATCACGAGAAAGATGCCAATTATGACAACGTAATTCTTCACGTAGTCTGGGAAAATGATACGCCAATTTTCAGAAAAGACAATTCTGAAATACCAACTTTAGAATTAAAAAAGTATGTATCGCTTTCTGAAATAAACAAATATAAATCATTAATAACTTCTAAATCTTGGATAAATTGCGAAAATCAAATCGGAAAAATTGATAATTTTATTTGGGAAAATTGGTTAGAAAGTTTGTTTTTAAATAGATTAGAAAGAAAATCTGAAATCATAGATAATCGATTAGTAGAAACAAATACGAATTGGGAAGCCGTTTTTTTCGAAATGTTATCTAAAAATTTTGGTCTGAATACAAATGGTGAGTGCTTTTTGCAATTGGCTCAATCTATTCCTTTTTCGATAGTTAGAAGAGAAAGTTTTGATGTTGAAAATTTGGAAGCCTTATTTTTTGGTAAATTAAATTTATTAAATGAGCCTATTGAAGATGAATATCACACAAAATTAGCATCGCATTGGAGCTATCTCAAAATAAAATACAACTTAGAGTCAGAATATGGTTTGCATCCACAATTTTTTAAATTACGTCCTGACAATTTTCCAACAATACGTTTGTCACAATTTACAAATTTAATAGCGAATAATCACAATCTGTTTTCTCAACTGATTCAAGCCAATTCCTATTCTCAAATTAAGCAGTTATTAAAAAGTGAAACATCAGAATATTGGAAAAATCATTATAATTTTTCAAAAACAAGTAAAACAAAAAGTAAAGGTTTAACCACTCCATTTATCGATTTGATACTAATTAATACTGTAATTCCTATAAAGTTTTGTTATGCTAAACATCAAGGAAAATTAAATATTGAAGAATTAATTTCACTTTTAGAATCCATACCTTCAGAAAAAAATGCTATTCTTGAGAAATTCTCAGCTTATAATGTAAAATCCGTAAATGCATTTCAATCACAATCATTATTAGAACTTAAAAATGAATATTGTAATAAAAATAAATGCCTTAACTGCGCTGTAGGTTTGCAATTGTTAAAAAACTAAGTATCTTTATGCTTTAAATGTTTACTCATATATATGTATAACTTACTTCATTTTTTCGAAAAAAACGGATTTTTTGTAGCTTCTCGTTTAGCGGACAGATTAGGGATGCGTGCCACTCAAGTGCGTTTGTTTTTCGTATATATATCTTTTATTACAGTAGGCTTAGGATTTGGCTTTTATTTAACTTTAGCTTTTATATATAAACTTAAAGATTTAATTTACACCAAACGAAGTTCAGTTTTTGATTTATAACAGTAAGCTATGTTACGATTTTCTAAAGGACATTATTTCGGAATTGCAATTTTGATTTGTAGCATTGGGTTGTTACAACTATTTATTTATTGGTTTAATAACCAAAAGGATACAACTACTTTGGATTTAACTCCAGATGAGAAAAATTGGCTTTTAGCTCAAAATGAAATTGATAGTTTAAAAGAAGCAGCTCAAGAAAACTCAAATAAAATTTATCCATTTAACCCTAATTTTATTTCAGATTATAAAGGATATAAGTTAGGAATGTCAGAAGCGCAAATTGATAAATTGCATCAGTTTAGAAAGCAAAATAAATATGTGAATTCAAGTGCAGAATTTCAGAAACTAACAGGTGTTTCAAATGAATGGATGAAACTGTATGCAATATATTTTAAATTTCCAGATTGGGTAACCAATAAAACTTCTAAAAACTATCAGTCGAAACATGAAAATACGTATCAGAAATTTGATAAAAAAGAATCTAAAATTGTAGTACAAGATTTAAATAAAGCCAATCAAGCTGAATTAGAAAAAGCGTATATGATTGGAGAAAAATTAGCGCTTAAAATAATATCTGAAAGAGATAAATTCGGCAGTTTTGCTTCCATGGATCAATTAGGTTTTATTTGGGGAATTTCGCCTGAAGCAATTGCGGATTTGAATAAAAAATTCCAAATTAGATCTTCAGAAAACTTAAAAAAGATAAATATTAACACTTCTACGATAAAAGAACTACAACAATTTCCTTACTTTAATTACACTATAGCTAAGAATATTGTAACTTTTAGAAGTATGAATGGCGATTTTAAAAGCAGTGAAGATTTAACAAATGTTAAGCAATTTCCACTTGAAAAATTAAAAATAATAGCCTTATATTTGGAATTCTAAAACAAACAAATAAAATTTCAGTAATGAATTCATTATATTTTACAGAAGAGCACGAATTATTTAGAAAAAGTTTACAAGATTTTTTACAAAAAGAAGTTGTGCCTCATATTGAAAAATGGGAAAAAACAGGCACGATTGAACGCTTTATTTGGAAAAAATTTGGTGAAATGGGCTTTTTCGGAATTAATTATCCTGAAGCTTATGGTGGATTAAACTTAGATTTGTTTTATACGGTTGTGTTTTTAGAAGAACTTCAAAAAATTAAATCTTCTGGTTTTGCTGCAGCTATGTGGGCACACGCTTATTTAGCAATGACGCATTTAAACGCAGAAGGAAGTGAGGCTATCAAACAAAATTATTTAGCTCCAAGTATCTTAGGTGATAAAATCGGCGCACTTTGCGTAACCGAACCTTTTGGTGGAAGTGATGTAGCAGGAATGCGAACTACGGCTGTAAAACAAGGTGATAAATTCATTATTAACGGTTCGAAAACATTTATTACAAATGGCGTGTATGCCGATTATTATATAGTAGCTGCAAAAACAAATCCAGAACTTGGAAATAAAGGAATTAGTATTTTTTTAGTAGACACAAACGTTAAAGGAATTTCTGCAACAAAATTAGATAAGTTAGGTTGGAGAGCTTCAGATACTGCAGAAATTGCATTTGATAATGTTGAGATTCCTTTAGAAAATTTAATGGGTGAAGAAGGGAAAGGATTTCCTTACATTATGCAGCATTTTGCATTTGAAAGATTAATAATGGCTGTCAATGCTCACGCCAGAGCTGAATATGCTATCGATTACACTATAGAATATATGTCGCAACGAGAGGCATTTGGTAGTAAAATTAATAAATTTCAAGCACTCCGCCATACAATGGTGGAACACGCTACTGAAGTAGAACACTGTAAAATATTCAATTACGCAGCGGTTGCCAGATTAAATAAAGGCGAATACGTTGTAAAAGAAGCTACAATGGCAAAATTGAAATCTACAAAAGTAGCTGATTTAGCTATATATGATTGCTTACAAATGCTTGGTGGTTATGGTTATATGGAAGAATATCCGTTAGCAAGACTGTTAAGAGATAGTCGTTTAGGTCCAATTGGCGGAGGTACTTCAGAAATTTTAAAAGAAATTTTATCAAAAATGATAATTGATAATCAAAATTATAAACCAGCTGTTAAATAGTTGTTTTAAAAATAATTTACAATTTATAATTCATTATTAAAAATAAAAATATACTTTTGCACACTTAACGAGAGGAGGTGTCAATATTATGTTAATTATACCAATTAAAGACGGAGAAAATATCGATAGAGCATTAAAGCGCTATAAAAGAAAATTTGATAAAACAGGAACTGTTCGTCAGTTACGTGCACGTCAAGCTTTCATTAAGCCTTCTGTGACAAACAGAATCAAAATTCAAAAAGCGGCTTACATCCAAAACATGAGAGACAACTTAGAAAGTTAATCCATCATTTTTTGATTAAATACTTTAACCGTTAGATTATAAATTATAAATTTGTATCTAACGGTTTTTTTATGCGCAATAATTTACAATCTCATTTAGAATATCTTGAAAAGGAAAAAAAGTATTCTCCGCTCACTGTGAATGCGTATCAAAAAGATATTTTATCATTTCAATTATTTCTAAACAAAAACCACAATGCGAGTTTATTAGAAGAAGTGAATTATCCTTTAATTCGTAGTTGGATTGTTGAATTGTCGGATGCAAAAATCGCAGCTTCTTCAATTAATAGAAAAATGGCTTCCTTAAAATCGTTTTACAAGTTTCTATTAAAAACAAAGCAAATAGATACTAACCCTTTTGTAAAACACAAATCGTTAAAAACACCCAAACAAGTTCAGATTCCTTTTTCTGAAAAAGAAATTAATACCTTATTTGAATTGCATTTTATAGAAACCGATTTTGATAGTATACGAAATAGATTGGTTGTAGAATTATTATACGCAACTGGAATGCGAAGAGCGGAATTAATTAATTTAGAAACAAATGCAATAGATTTTTATGGCAATACTATAAAGGTGTTAGGGAAAAGAAATAAGGAAAGAATTATACCTTTATTAGTATCCACGACTGATGTAATAAAATTATATTTAACAAAACGTAAAGAACTCGATAATATAAGTGTTCCCGAAAAGTTAATTTTATCTAAAAAAGGAAATAAAATAAGCGAAACGTTTGTGTATCGATTAATAAATGATTACTTTAGTACTATATCTGAAAAGGTAAAAAGAAGCCCCCACGTTCTTAGGCATTCGTTTGCAACACATTTGTTAAATAACGGTGCAGATTTAAATTCAGTTAAAGAGTTGCTTGGTCACGCAAGTTTGTCATCTACTCAGATTTACACGCACAGTAGTTTGTCAGAGTTAAAAAAAGTATACAGCAATGCACACCCAAGAAACAAGTAATGTTTAATTAATACCTATAATTATTATGAAAGTGAATGTACATGCAGTAAATTTTAATATCGACAGAAAATTAGTTGATTTTATTGATGAAAGAATGACAAAATTAGAAAAATATTACGATAAGGTAATTTCTTCGGATGCATTTTTAAAAGTAGAAAATATAAGCGAAAAAGAAAACAAAACAGTTGAATTAAAGGTATTGGTTCCTGGTGATGATTTTATTGTAACCAAACACAGTAAAAGTTTTGAAGAAGCTGCAGATTTAGCAATTGAATCTTTAGAACGATTACTAGTAAAGAGAAAAGAAAAATTAAGAGCGCACAGTTAATTGAAAAAAAGATTTAAAAAAGTTTTGATTAATAAATAAATTACATACATTTGCAGTCCGTTAGAAATAGCGGACTTTTTCTATGTATAGAAATGCCGGTGTAGCTCAGCTGGCTAGAGCAGCTGATTTGTAATCAGCAGGTCGTGGGTTCGAGTCCCTCCACTGGCTCTTTGAAATTTTGTAATCAATAATAGATGAATTTATTTTCTAATTTATATTGGAATTTATAATTTGTTTTTATTGATTTTTAAGTAAGGTTAGGGGAGATACTCAAGCGGCCAACGAGGGCAGACTGTAAATCTGCTGTGAAAACTTCGCAGGTTCGAATCCTGCTCTCCCCACAAACTTTTTTAAATGAATTTATTTGAAACTATTTTAAATAAAATCTTTAAAATTGAGTAATAGAATAATAGGATTAAGAACAAATTTAGGTTTGTTTTTAACTCTGAACTCACAAAAGCCGGTGTAGCTCAGGGGTAGAGTGCTTCCTTGGTAAGGAAGAGGTCTCGGGTTCAATTCCCGACATTGGCTCAAAATAGAAATAATTTTTGAACACTAATAAATAACTAAGATTAAATTTTAAAATCATGGCAAAGGAAACATTCGACCGTTCGAAGCCCCATTTGAATATTGGTACTATCGGACACGTAGATCACGGTAAAACTACGTTAACAGCTGCAATTACAAAAGTATTGTCAGATGCAGGTTTATCAGAAGCAAAATCATTTGATCAAATTGATAATGCTCCAGAAGAAAAAGAAAGAGGTATTACAATTAACACGTCGCACGTTGAGTATTCAACTGCTAACCGTCACTACGCTCACGTAGACTGTCCAGGTCACGCGGATTACGTTAAGAACATGGTTACAGGTGCTGCACAAATGGACGGTGCTATCTTAGTAGTTGCTGCTACAGATGGTCCAATGCCACAAACTCGTGAGCATATCCTTTTAGGTCGCCAAGTAGGTGTGCCAAGAATGGTTGTATTCATGAACAAAGTGGATATGGTTGATGATGCTGAATTATTAGAGTTAGTTGAGATGGAAATCAGAGACTTATTATCTTTCTATCAATATGATGGTGATAATGGTCCAGTTATTCAAGGTTCTGCTTTAGGAGGTTTGAATGGAGATCCAAAATGGGTAGCTACAATTATGGAATTAATGGATGCAGTAGATTCATGGATTGAATTACCAGTTCGTGACGTTGAAAAACCATTCTTAATGCCAGTTGAGGATTCATTTACAATTACTGGACGTGGAACTGTTGCTACAGGTCGTATCGAAACAGGTATTGCTAATACAGGAGACCCAGTTGAAATTATCGGTATGGGTGCTGAAAAATTAACTTCTACTATTACTGGAGTTGAAATGTTCCGTAAAATCTTAGATAGAGGTGAAGCTGGAGATAACGTAGGTTTATTGTTAAGAGGTATTGATAAAGCTGATATCAAAAGAGGTATGGTTATTATTAAGCCAGGTTCAGTAAAACCACACGCTAAATTTAAAGCAGAGGTTTATATCTTGAAAAAAGAAGAAGGTGGACGTCATACTCCATTCCATAATAATTACCGTCCTCAGTTTTATGTACGTACAACTGACGTAACAGGTACTATTATGTTACCACAAGGAAGAGAGATGGTTATGCCAGGTGATAACTTAACAATTGATGTTGAATTATTATCTCCAATTGCATTGTCTTTAGGTTTACGTTTCGCTATCCGTGAAGGTGGTAGAACAGTAGGTGCTGGACAGGTAACTGAAATTTTAGACTAATTTAAAGTCAATAATATTTTTTTAAATCAGTATCGAGCAATCGGTACTGATTTTAACTTACGAGCGTAGTTCAAGGGCAGAATAGTGGTCTCCAAAACCATTGATGGGGGTTCGAATCCCTCCGCTCGTGCAAAATAATGTAAATATCATGTTAAAATATTTCTCTGAAGCATTCGAAGAATTAAAATCAAATGTAACTTGGCCAGAATGGGCAGAAGTACAAAAATACACTATCGTTGTAGCATTATTTTCAGTAATATTTGCTTTAGCAACTTGGGGTATTGATTTAACTTTTACAAAAGTATTAAACGGTTTCTTTAATTTGTTAAAAGGTTAATACGAAATGGCTGATAATAACGTAAAGAAATGGTATGTCGTTAGAGCGGTAAGCGGACAAGAAAACAAGATTAAAGCTTATATTGAGCAAGAAGTTAATCGTGTTGGAATGGCTGATTATGTCTCTCAAGTTCTTGTGCCTACTGAAAAAGTAGTACAAGTAAAAGACGGCAAAAAAATATCAAAAGAAAGAGTATATTTCCCAGGTTATGTTATGATAGAAGCTAACTTAACAGGTGAAATTCCACATATTATAAAATCTATCACCGGTGTTATCGGTTTTTTAGGTGAAACTAAAGGTGGTGAAGCAGTTCCATTAAGACTGGCTGAAGTAAACAGAATGTTAGGTAAGGTTGACGAATTATCTGTAACAACAGAAAACATTAACATTCCTTTCTCAATTGATGAAACAGTTAAAGTTATCGATGGACCTTTCAATGGTTTCAATGGAACAATTGAAAAAATAAATGAAGAAAAGCGTAAACTTGAAGTAATGGTGAAAATTTTCGGAAGAAAAACACCTTTAGAGTTAAGTTTTATGCAAGTTGAAAAAGTATAATTTTTGTTACATATATATAAACCCGCATTAATCGCTTCCAATGGTTAATGTAAAAATTTAAAAAATGGCTAAAGAAGTTAGTAAAGTAGTTAAACTACAAGTTAAGGGAGGTGCTGCGAACCCGTCGCCACCGGTTGGACCTGCTTTGGGAGCTGCTGGAGTTAACATCATGGAGTTCTGTAAGCAATTTAATGCTAGAACACAAGATAAACCCGGCAAAATATGTCCAGTACAAATTACTGTATATAAAGACAAGTCTTTTGACTTCGTTGTAAAAACTCCACCTGCTGCAGTTCAATTAATGGATGCTGCAAAATTAAAGTCTGGTTCAGGAGAGCCTAATCGTAAAAAAGTAGCAAGCGTTACTTGGGATCAGATTAAGGCAATCGCTGAAGATAAAATGGCAGATTTAAATGCATTCACAATGGAAGCTGCAATGAGTATGATTGCTGGAACAGCTAGATCTATGGGTATAACTGTAACTGGAGATTCTCCTCTAAAATAAGAGATATGGCAAAATTGACAAAAAAGCAAAAAGAAGCTGCAGCAAAAATTGAAAAGAATAAATTATATTCTTTAAAAGATGCTTCAGTATTAATCAAACAAATTGCTTCTGCAAAGTTTGATGAATCAGTTGATATCTCTGTTAGACTTGGAGTAGATCCAAGAAAAGCAAATCAAATGGTAAGAGGTGTGGTTGCATTACCACACGGTACAGGTAAAGATGTAAGAGTTTTAGCCTTAGTTACTCCAGATAAAGAAGCGGAAGCTAAAGCAGCAGGTGCAGACCACGTTGGTTTAGATGACTACCTTCAAAAAATCAAAGATGGTTGGACAGATGTTGATGTAATTATCACTATGCCAGCTGTTATGGGTAAATTAGGTCCATTAGGACGTGTTTTAGGACCAAGAGGTTTAATGCCAAACCCTAAAACAGGTACAGTAACAATGGATGTTGCTAAAGCAATTCAAGAAGTAAAAGCTGGTAAAATTGACTTTAAAGTTGATAAAACTGGTATCGTTCATGCAGGAATAGGTAGAGTATCTTTCGATGCTGATAAAATCTATGACAATGCACACGAAATTGTTCAAACATTAATCAAATTAAAACCAACTGCAGCGAAAGGTACTTACATTAAGTCTATTCACTTAACAAGTACTATGAGTCCTGCTATCGCTTTAGATCCTAAAGCAGTATAATTGGTAGTTAAATATATTTAGTATGACTAGAGAAGAAAAATCAATTGCTATTGAAGATTTAACTGCACAGTTAGCAGATGTGAATGTTGTGTATTTAGCAGACATTTCTGGACTTGATGCAGGAACTACTTCAGACTTAAGAAGAGCTTGTTTTAAAGCGGGAATCAAATTAGAAGTTGTAAAAAATACTTTATTAGCGAAAGCTATGGAGGTTTCTGCAAACGACTACGGAGATTTATCATCAACTTTAAAAGGAAATACTTCTATAATGATTGCAGATACCGCAAATGGTCCTGCAAAAATTATTAAAGAATTCCGTAAAAAAGGACAAAAACCTGTTTTAAAAGGAGCATATATTAATCAAGAAGTTTACATTGGTGACGAACTTTTAGATAGCTTAGTAGCTATTAAATCTAGAGAAGAAGTTATCGGTGAAATCATCGGATTATTACAATCTCCAGCTAAACGTATACTTTCAGCTTTATTAAACCACGCTGAAACTAAAGGTGAAGCTGCAGAATAACAAAACAAAACGCACTTAATAAATTACATATTTTAAACACATTAAAGATAGAAAAAATGGCAGATTTAAAACAATTCGCAGAACAATTAGTTAATTTAACAGTAAAAGAAGTTAACGAATTAGCAACAATATTAAAAGATGAGTATGGTATCGAGCCTGCTGCTGCAGCTGTTGTAGTTGCTGCTGGTGGTGGTGATGCTGGTGCTGCTGCTGAGCAATCAGAATTTACAGTAGTATTAAAAGAAGCTGGTGCTTCTAAATTAGGAGTAGTTAAAGCGGTTAAAGAATTAACTGGTTTAGGTCTTAAAGAAGCTAAAGATTTAGTAGATGCTGCTCCAGCAAATGTTAAAGAAGGAGTTTCTAAAGATGAAGCTGAAGGGCTTAAGAAAGCTTTAGAAGAAGCAGGAGCTGTTGTTGAGTTAAAATAATCTCACCCAGTTTATAATACAGGTTTAGGTCTTGGAAATCGTTTCCAACGACCTAAACCATTTTTCGTATAATAAAATTATATAGTTTTATAATTTCGAAAAATGTTTTTTTAAATCAATACGAAGAAAAAAAATAAATTTTATTTGTTTTTAAAGATGTATTGGTTGTAAAAAAAAAGTATAAAATATTTTATAAATGTTGTGTTATCACAAAAATTACTTTTTTTTAATCAAAAATATTATCCATTGATGATTGCTAATCAAACAGAAAGAATCAATTTTGCCTCGACAAAAAACATTCCGAATTATCCAGATTTTCTAGATATTCAGGTGAAGTCTTTTCAAGATTTTTTTCAATTAGAAACTAAATCAGACGAAAGAGGTAACGAAGGTCTTTATAATACCTTCATGGAAAATTTTCCAATAACGGATACTAGAAACCAATTTGTATTGGAGTTTCTAGATTACTTTATTGACCCACCAAGATATACAATCGAAGAATGTATTGATAGAGGTTTAACGTATAGCGTTCCTTTAAAAGCACGTTTGAAATTGTATTGTACAGATCCAGAGCACGAGGATTTTGAAACTATCGTGCAAGATGTATATTTAGGAACTATTCCATATATGGCGCCAAGCGGAACTTTCGTTATTAATGGTGCAGAACGTGTTGTCGTTTCTCAATTACATAGATCACCAGGGGTATTCTTTGGTCAATCTTTCCACGCAAACGGAACTAAATTATATTCTGCCAGAGTAATTCCTTTCAAAGGGTCTTGGATAGAATTCGCAACCGATATCAATAACGTAATGTATGCGTACATTGATAGAAAGAAAAAATTACCAGTTACTACGCTTTTCCGTGCCATTGGTTTCGAAAGAGATAAGGACATTCTTGAAATTTTCGACCTTGCGGAAGAAATTAAAGTGTCTAAAACTGGAATCAAAAAATTCATCGGAAGAAGACTTGCTGCTCGTGTATTAAATACTTGGCATGAAGATTTCGTTGATGAAGACACTGGGGAAGTGGTTTCTATTGAGCGTAATGAAATTATCTTAGATCGTGATACGATTTTAGATAAAGAAAACGTAGAAGAAATTATTGAAGCAGATGTTAAAGTAATTTTATTACACAAAGAAGATAGCAATCAAGCCGATTTCGCTATTATTCACAATACTTTGCAAAAAGACCCTACGAACTCTGAAAAAGAAGCCGTAGAGCATATATATAGACAATTACGTAATGCCGAACCGCCTGATGAAGAAACGGCTCGTGGTATTATCGACAAATTATTCTTCTCTGACCAACGTTACAATTTAGGTGATGTAGGTCGTTACAGAATGAATAAAAAGTTAAACTTAGATATCCCAATGGATAAACAAGTTTTAACAAAAGAAGATATCATTACGATTGTAAAATACCTAATTGAATTAATTAATTCAAAAGCTGAGATTGATGATATTGACCACTTATCTAACCGTCGTGTTAGAACGGTTGGTGAACAATTATCAGCACAGTTTGGTGTAGGTTTAGCTCGTATGGCGCGTACTATTCGTGAAAGAATGAATGTACGTGATAACGAAGTATTTACTCCTATCGATTTGATTAACGCTAAAACGTTATCATCTGTAATTAATTCGTTCTTTGGTACAAACCAGTTATCTCAGTTTATGGATCAAACAAATCCATTAGCAGAGATCACTCACAAACGTCGTTTATCTGCACTTGGACCTGGAGGTTTATCCAGAGAAAGAGCCGGATTCGAGGTTCGTGACGTTCACTATACACATTACGGACGTTTATGTCCTATTGAAACACCTGAGGGGCCAAACATTGGTTTGATTTCTTCACTTGGTGTATATGCAAAAGTAAATGGAATGGGATTCATCGAAACACCTTACCGTAAGGTAACTGACGGTGTAGTAGATTTAGAGTCAACTCCAGTTTATTTAAGTGCAGAAGAAGAAGAAGGAAAAATGATTGCACAAGCAAACATTGAAATGGATGCTAAAGGTAAAATTACTGCTGCTAATGTAATTGCTCGTGAAGAAGGAGATTTCCCTGTGGTTTCTCCATCAGCAGTACATTATACAGATGTAGCTCCAAATCAAATTGCTTCTATTTCGGCTTCATTAATTCCATTCTTAGAGCATGATGATGCGAATAGAGCCTTGATGGGTTCTAACATGATGCGTCAGGCAGTACCTTTATTAAGACCAGAAGCACCTATTGTAGGAACTGGTTTAGAAAGACAAGTTGCGTCTGATTCTCGTGTGCTTATTAATGCAGAAGGTGCTGGTATTGTAACGTATGTTGACGCGGATAAAGTGACAATTAAATACGACCGTACTGACGAACAAAGAATGGTAAGTTTTGATGAAGATGAAAAAACATACAACTTAATCAAATTCAGAAAAACCAATCAAAGTACTACTATTAACTTAAAACCTATCGTAAGAAAAGGAACAAGAGTTGAAAAAGGTCAGGTACTTTGTGAAGGATATGCTACTCAAAACGGAGAATTAGCTTTAGGTAGAAACCTACAAGTTGCTTTTATGCCTTGGAAAGGGTATAACTTTGAGGACGCGATTGTAATTTCTGAAAAAGTAGTTAGAGATGATATTTTTACCTCTATTCATGTAGATGATTATTCATTAGAAGTTAGAGATACGAAATTAGGTAACGAAGAGTTAACGAATGATATTCCTAACGTTTCTGAAGAAGCTACTAAAGATTTAGATGAAAATGGTATGATTAGAATTGGAGCAGAGGTGAAACCTGGCGACATTCTTATTGGAAAAATTACTCCAAAAGGGGAATCAGATCCAACTCCAGAAGAAAAATTATTACGTGCTATCTTTGGTGACAAAGCGGGTGATGTAAAAGATGCTTCATTAAAAGCGTCTCCTTCATTACACGGTGTGGTTTTAGATAAAAAATTATTTGCTAAAGCCGTTAAGGATAAACGTAAGCGTTCTAAAGATAAAGAAGATTTAGACAAACTTGAAATGGAATTCGAAGTGAAATTCACCGAATTAAAAGACAGGTTAATTGATAAATTATTCTTAATCGTAGACGGAAAAACTTCTCAAGGTGTAATCAATGATTTAGGTGAAGAAGTACTACCAAAAGGTAAAAAATTCACTAAAAAAATGTTACAAGCTGTAGACGATTTTGCTCACTTAACAAAAGGACAATGGACTACAGACGAACATACCAATTCATTAATTAACGATTTAGTACACAACTATAAAATCAAATTAAACGATTTACAAGGTGTACTAAGAAGAGAGAAATTTACAATTTCTGTTGGAGATGAATTACCTGCTGGAATTTTAAAATTAGCTAAAGTATACATCGCTAAAAAACGTAAGCTAAAAGTTGGTGATAAAATGGCGGGACGTCACGGTAACAAAGGTATTGTTGCTAAAATCGTTCGTCAAGAAGATATGCCTTTCTTGGAAGACGGAACACCAGTAGATATCGTATTAAATCCATTAGGAGTTCCTTCTCGTATGAACATTGGACAGATTTATGAAACCGTATTAGGTTGGGCAGGTTTAAAAACTGGTAAAAAGTTTGCAACGCCTATCTTTGATGGTGCTTCATTAGATCAAATTAATGGCTATACTGACGAAGCTGGAATTCCAAGATTCGGTCATACGTATTTATACGATGGTGGAACTGGAGAGCGTTTCCATCAACCAGCAACTGTAGGAGTTATCTATATGCTTAAATTAGGGCATATGGTGGATGACAAGATGCACGCACGTTCTATCGGACCATACTCATTAATTACGCAACAACCTTTAGGAGGTAAAGCGCAATTTGGAGGGCAACGTTTCGGAGAGATGGAGGTTTGGGCACTTGAAGCATATGGTGCATCAAGTACTTTGAGAGAAATCTTAACTGTTAAATCAGATGACGTTAATGGTAGAGCTAAAACGTACGAAGCTATCGTAAAAGGTGAAACTATGCCAGAACCAGGATTACCTGAATCATTCAATGTATTAATGCATGAATTAAAAGGTCTTGGTTTAGATATCAGATTAGAAGAATAATTTCAGTATTCAGTGGTCAGTTTTTAGTAGTCAGTCTGAACACTAAAAACTGAACACTGAACACTATATTAATAAAGAGTTTTTAGGATTTATACCCGTAAACCGTTCCGATTTTTTATAGAAATATAACTAGCACTTACAACGTTTATGTTGAAGTTTAGAGAAGTAAGCCGAGGTAGCGTTATGTCTAAAGTATTATTTAGAGGATAACAAGAATCAATTTTAAATTGCACATAAATCAATAGTAAAAACTATGATGAATAATAGAAATAATAAAGACAAAAGTACAGGAGTTAAAAGATTTAACAGAATAACAATTGGTTTGGCATCGCCAGAAGCCATGTTAGGTGAATCAAGAGGTGAGGTGTTAAAACCTGAAACCATCAACTACCGTACACACAAACCAGAAAGAGATGGACTTTTCTGTGAACGAATTTTCGGACCAGTAAAAGATTTCGAATGTGCTTGTGGAAAATATAAAAGAATTCGCTACAAAGGAATCGTTTGTGACCGATGTGGTGTGGAAGTTACAGAGAAAAAAGTACGTAGAGACAGAGTAGGACACATCAATCTTGTAGTGCCAATTGCTCATATCTGGTATTTCCGTTCACTTCCAAATAAAATAGGTTACGTTTTAGGATTACCATCTAAGAAATTAGATATGATTATTTACTACGAAAGATATGTAGTAATTCAAGCAGGTATTGCTAAAGGTCCAGAAGGAGAAGAATTAAACAGATTAGATTTCTTAACAGAAGAAGAATATCTAAATATTGTGGATACTTTACCAATGGAAAACCAATATTTAGATGATAACGATCCAAATAAATTTATCGCCAAAATGGGTGCTGAATGTATTATGGATTTATTAGCACGTACAGATTTAGACGCTTTGTCTTATGATTTACGTCATAAAGCTAATAACGAAACGTCTAAACAAAGAAAAACAGAAGCATTAAAAAGATTGAATGTTGTTGAATCTTTCCGTGAATCTAACAAAAACAGAGAAAACCGTCCAGAATGGATGATTTTAAAAGTAATTCCGGTTATTCCACCAGAATTACGTCCTCTTGTGCCTTTAGATGGTGGTCGTTTCGCAACTTCAGATTTAAATGATTTATACAGAAGAGTAATCATCCGTAACAATCGTTTAAAAAGATTAGTTGAAATTAAAGCGCCTGAAGTAATCTTACGTAACGAAAAACGTATGTTACAAGAAGCGGTAGATTCACTTTTCGATAATACAAGAAAAGCTTCTGCAGTTAAAACAGAATCAAACAGACCATTAAAATCGTTATCCGATTCATTAAAAGGAAAACAAGGTCGTTTCCGTCAAAACTTATTAGGAAAACGTGTGGATTATTCTGCGCGTTCTGTAATTGTTGTTGGACCAGAAATGAAATTGTTCGAATGTGGATTGCCAAAAGATATGGCTGCTGAATTATACAAACCATTCGTTATTCGTAAATTAATCGAAAGAGGAATTGTTAAAACAGTAAAGTCGGCTAAGAAAATTATCGACAAAAAAGAACCTGTAGTATGGGATATCTTAGAAAATGTTATCAAAGGACATCCAGTATTACTAAACCGTGCGCCTACACTTCACCGTTTAGGTATCCAAGCGTTCCAACCTAAGTTAATTGAAGGAAAAGCAATCCAGTTACACCCATTAGTATGTACGGCATTCAACGCCGATTTCGATGGTGACCAGATGGCGGTTCACTTACCTTTAGGTCCAGAAGCAATATTGGAAGCACAATTATTGATGTTAGCGTCTCACAATATCTTGAATCCTGCGAATGGAGCACCTATCACGGTACCTTCTCAAGACATGGTATTGGGTCTGTATTACATGACCAAAGAGCGTTTATCAACTCCTGAACATACCATTTTAGGAGAGGGTTTAACTTTCTATTCTGCGGAAGAAGTAAACATTGCTTTAAACGAAGGAAGATTAGAATTAAATGCTAGAGTGAAAATTAGAGCAAGAGATTTTAATGAAAATGGCGAGTTAGTAAACCAAATTATTCAAACTACAGCAGGTAGAGTATTATTCAATGAAGTAGTACCTGAAGCTGCAGGATATATCAATGAAGTTTTAACAAAAAAATCGCTTAGAGATATTATTGGTAAAATTTTATCGGTTACTAGTGTGCCTACAACAGCTGCTTTCTTAGATGACATGAAAGATATGGGTTACAAATTCGCATTTAAAGGTGGATTGTCATTCAGTTTAGGTGATATTCGTATTCCAGAACAAAAAACGCAATTAATTGCTGATGCTCGTGTACAAGTAGAAGGTATTTCTATGAACTATAACATGGGACTTATCACAAATAACGAGCGTTACAATCAGGTAATTGATATTTGGACATCTGCCAATGCACAATTAACAGAATTAGCTATGAAAAATATCCGTGAAGACCAACAAGGTTTCAACTCGGTATATATGATGCTTGACTCTGGTGCAAGGGGTTCTAAAGAACAAATTCGTCAGTTAACTGGTATGCGTGGATTAATGGCTAAACCGAAAAAATCTACTGCAGGTGGTGGTGAAATTATTGAAAATCCAATTCTTTCTAACTTTAAAGAAGGATTATCAATTTTAGAATACTTCATTTCTACTCACGGTGCACGTAAAGGATTAGCGGATACGGCTCTTAAAACTGCCGATGCAGGATATTTAACAAGAAGGTTACATGATGTATCTCAAGATGTTATTATCAATTCTGTAGATTGTGGAACATTAAGAGGTGTAGAAGTTTCTGCATTAAAGAAAAACGAAGAAATTGTTGAAACATTAGGAGAAAGAATTTTAGGACGTGTAGCATTACAAGATGTTGTAAATCCATTCAACTCTGAAGTTTTAATTCAAGCTGGTGAACATATTACAGAAGCAATTGTGAAAGCTATTGAAGCCTCGCCAATTGAAAAAGTAGAAGTTCGTTCGGCATTAACTTGTGAAGCTAAAAAAGGAATCTGTACTAAATGTTACGGTCGTAATTTAGCAACAGGTAAAATGGCACAAAGAGGTGAAGCTGTCGGAGTAATTGCTGCGCAGTCAATTGGAGAACCAGGTACACAGTTAACACTTCGTACGTTCCACGTTGGAGGGGTTGCAGGGGGTATTTCTGAAGAAGCGGGTATTTCTGCTCGTTTTGCTGGAAAATTAGAAATCGAAGATTTAAAAACAGTAAAAGGAGAAGATGCAGATGGAAAACCTATCGATATCGTAATTTCTCGTTCTACCGAATTAAAATTAGTTGACGTTAATACAGGTATTTTATTAAGTACACATAATATTCCTTACGGTTCTACAATTTTCGTTAAAGACGGAGATAAAGTAGAAAAAGGAGCAACAATCTGTAAGTGGGATCCTTATAATGGTGTAATTGTATCTGAATTTACAGGTAAAATTGCTTATGAAGATTTAGAACAAGGACAATCATTCATGGTTGAAATTGATGAGCAAACAGGTTTCCAAGAAAAAGTAATTTCTGAAGGACGTAATAAAAAATTAATCCCAACCTTACATATTTACGGAAAAGATGGTGAATTAATTAGATCATACAATTTACCAGTAGGAGCACACCTTATGGTTGATGATGGTGAGAAAATTAAAGCAGGAAAAATTCTTGTTAAAATTCCTCGTCGTTCATCTAAAGCTAGTGATATTACAGGAGGTTTACCAAGAATTACCGAGTTGTTAGAAGCTCGTAATCCTTCAAACCCTGCAGTAGTTACTGAAATTGATGGTGTAGTTACTTTCGGAAAAGTGAAAAGAGGTAACCGTGAGTTATCAATTGAATCTAAATTCGGAGATGTTAAGAAATATTTAGTAAAACTTTCTGCTCAAATTTTAGTTCAAGAAAATGACTTCGTAAGAGCCGGAACACCATTATCAGACGGAGCAATTACTCCAGAAGATATCTTAAGAATTCAAGGGCCATCTGCTGTACAACAGTACTTGGTAAATGAAATTCAAGAGGTGTACCGTTTACAAGGGGTAAAAATCAATGACAAACACTTCGAAGTAGTGATTCGTCAAATGATGAGAAAAGTAAGAATCCAAGATCCAGGAGATACATTATTCTTAGAAGATCAATTAGCACATACTTCAGACTTTATTCTAGAAAACGATAAGTTATACGGAATGAAAGTTGTAGAAGAAGCAGGTGATTCTTCAAGCTTAAAACCAGGACAAATTATTTCTCCAAGAGAATTAAGAGATGAAAATTCATTATTAAAACGTGAAGATAAAAACTTAGTTACCGCTAGAGATGTAATTACGGCTACTGCAACACCAGTTTTACAGGGTATTACAAGAGCGTCGTTACAAACAAAATCATTCATTTCTGCGGCATCGTTCCAGGAAACAACTAAAGTATTAAACGAAGCAGCTGTTGCGGGTAAAATTGATACATTAGAAGGATTGAAAGAAAATGTAATCGTAGGTCACAGAATTCCTGCAGGTACAGGTATGAGAGATTACGATCATATAATTGTAGGTTCTAAAGAAGAATACAGCGAATTAATGGCTGGAAAAGAAGAATTTAATTACTAATTCTTATTCTTAATATACTAAAAAAGGCCTAACAGATTTTTTCTGTTAGGCTTTTTTTTAATCAAAAGGTTTTTGTATTATTGTATTGCTTAAGCAGAAAGTAAAAATTTTTAAAATCTTTGCGCACTTTGCGATAATCATTGCGCTCTTTGCGGTTAAGAAAATAAACAATTTTAAAAAAGCTTATATTCCCTTAAATACCTTATATGGTTAATTAAAAAGTCAAAATTTACAATTTATAAATCATAATTAATAAAGTACCTAACACCTAATAAAAATGGAAAACAACAACCAAGAAGGTCAAATCAATATTGAACTAGACGAAAAAGTAGCAGAAGGAACCTATTCCAATCTAGCCATAATCAACCATTCGAATACCGAATTTGTATTAGATTTTATTGCTTTAATGCCTGGCGTACCCAAAGCAAAAGTAAAATCTAGAATTATTTTAACACCACAACACGCCAAACGCTTATTAAAAGCATTAAACGAAAATATACATCGTTTTGAAAGCGCACACGGACAAATAAAAGAGGAAGAACATCCGCCCATTCCACTAAATTTCGGACCAACTGGTCAAGCATAAATATAGAAACTTCTCAAAAAATTGGGAACTTTTTCTTTTTTTATTGATAATTTATATTGTTTACTTATAATTTGTTAATAATGTAATAATAGTGATTTGATATTGCTATTTGTTTAAAAAAATAAATATATTTGTGAATTATATTTATTAAATTAAATTAAATTACATATTATGATAAACAATTACGATTCGGTTGCTGCCCTAATTTTTGCAGGTGCAACCAGTTCTCAAAAAAAAGAAAACACATCGTGCACGGCTACAAAACGAAACTGGCTTTCGTTTGTAACGGTATTTGTGGCTATGTTTTGTTTTTCTATGGCACAAGGTCAAACCTATTTGACCGAAAGTTTTGAAAGCGCATGGTATCTTAATGGAGATATTAATACTGCTGCTACTAATGCAGGTCCTAATGCGCCTTCTGGATGGACTCAAACAAGATTAACTAATGCTTTTGTGCCTGTTGCTTGCGCTGCTGGAGCTCATGATTGGGGTCAATCCACATGGTCTTCTGGTACAACTTGGTCGTCGACTAGTTCTTATCCGACAGGCTGCTCTCCATATGGTGGAGCGCCAAACTCTGTTCCTGCCGGAACTAAATCCTTGTGGTTTTATGATGGTTATACAAATGGGAGTAGTACGCGATTAATTTCTAGTCCAGTTGTTGATTTATCTGTTTCTACTGCACCAGCAGTTAGTTTTTCATACTCTTATGCTGGTTCTGCTGTTGTTACCCTTGAGGGTTCATTAGATGGAGGCACAACATGGAGTACTTTATCAACAATTAGTTCTACAACATCTGGATCTTGGGTAACTAAACTAGTAGTTATTCCTTCTTCGTATAAAGTTGCTACAGCTAAATTTGGATTTAAAGTGGTTTCTTCTTATGGAAGTTATGATGTTTTTATTGACAATGTTGTTATTCGTGAGGCGGTTTTACCAATTGCTCCAATAACTTTTTCAACAACTGCATTAACCTCTGCAGGAATGACGATTAATTGGTTGGATAATTCTACTAATGAAACTGCTTTTAAAGTCTATCGTTCTACCGATAATGTAACGTTTACTCAGGTAGGTACAAACATTGCTTCTACAACAAGTGCTGGTACTGGTACTTCTTATAATCAAGTACAGACAGGTCTTTTGCCTAACACTACTTATTATTATAGAATTTCTTCAGTTTTTGAAGCTGAGTCAGCTTTTTTAACAGGTTCACAAGCTACCAATGCCTCAGGAACGTTTGTATCTGTTTTAACTGGAAATTTTGGAACAGCAGCTACTTGGGATATCAATACGGTACCTACTCAATATGATAGTGTTGTTATTAGTGCGGGACATACAGTAACCATAGATGCAACAGGTCAAGTGGCAAATAATGTTACTGTAGCAGGAACACTTACGTATGGTACAACTCCTACTTCGTTTACAGCTAATGGTAATTTAACAGTTAATACAGGCGGTGTAGTAAATGTGTTTAACGGAACAACAGGTAAAACGCTTTCGGTTGCAGGGAATATTACTAATAATGGAACAATGGATGTTTCAGTTGGAGCTACAACAGCTGGTAATTTAACGTTAAACGGAACAGCAGCACAAACGGTTTCTGGTTCTGGTACTTTTAATACGAGTGTAATTAGAAATTTAACTTTTAGTAATACGAATACTACTACGCCAAATATTATTTGGTCATTTAATAATATTAAAATTGCTTATAATCTTAATTTAACAGGTGCAAGAGTAGATATAGGAACTAATAAATTAACTTTTGGTAATGCGGCAGCTGGGAATACATTAACTGCTCCTATAGGAAGTGGTTTTTTGCCTGGTGCAACATTTGCTAGATGGTGGTCTACAACTTCAACGGGTTCTGCAATAACTGCAGGTAGTGATCCAACAAATGCTACATCTAGATATCCATTTATTACATCTACTGGTTTACAGAGAGCAATGTATCTTACTAGAACAGGTTCTACTACTGGTAACGTGGCAGGAGAATTAGCAGTTGCTTATACGGATGCTAGTACAATAACAACAGGTCTTTCAGTTGTAGATGGTGCTTATACTGTTACCGACAGATTTGATGGAAAATGGACCATTTCAAAAGATTTAAACTACTCTCATGCGGGAGCACATACCTTAGTTGCTTTTGCAAATAATGCATTCTATCCTTCCAATGGTAATTCAAGATTAATGTTAGCAAGTGCTCCATTAGCAGGAACGCATCAAAATGGTACCATTACTCCTGGATCTCAGCGTATTGGTTTAACAACAGCACAATTAATAGCAGGTGATATTTATATGGGTATTAATGCTGCAGATATCCCATTTATTTCAGTTGCAAATGGTGACTGGGAAACAGCTTCTACTTGGAATAAAAATGCGGTACCTACAGCTACAGATATAGTTTATATTGCAAACGGCACTACAGTTGCAATAAATGCTACTGCAGCGGTTTCAAATGCTATGACAATTTATGCTGGAGGAACTTTAAATGTTGCGGGTAGTACTTTAGGAGTTACAACCTCATTAACAAATAATGGAACATTAAACGTAAGTGGTGGTGCAATGTCAACTACAACTACGGTTACTAATAATTCATTATCAACAATTACAATTTCTGGTACAGGAGCATTAACGGTAGGAACAACTATGACAAATAATGGTACTGTTAATGCTAATGCAGGTAACTTAACGGTTACAGGCGGAAGTGCTACGGGTATTTCAAACTCTAGTACAGGAACATTTGTTGTTGCTGGAGGAGCAGTAAGACAGGGTCCAATAGGAGGAGGAAATACAACTTTCTCAAATTCAGGAATCTTAACAGTAAGTTCAGGTACTTTGAATATTAATGGTAATTTATCACATTCAGGTACTCAATTCAATCAAAGTGGGGGTAATATTAATTTAGACCCTAATGCAGCTGGAATTACTTCAAATAGTTCAACTAGTTCCAACTATACATTAAATCTTTCTTCATCATCTACAGGGTCATTAAATTGGACTGGCGGTACGTTAACAATTGTAGACCCACCAGCAACTGCTTCAACTTCACATTATAGTATTTATTACTATATGAATGCGCATTCAGAAGTAACTTCAGGTCATACATTACAGTTTGGAGATGGAATATCTTCAGAAGCTGGTGGTGCTGGTAATTCATTTTTAATTTATAATTATGTAGGTTCATATAAAGGAAACTGGAATAATATTATAGTTAATGGACCTGGAAGTGCGGTTACGGCATCATCTTTGAATCGTATAGTAAAGCAACAATCTTATTCAAATAATATTTATGGAAATTTAACCATTAATAATAATGGAGAGTTTGACATGAACAGCATTGGAATTGGTATAGGTAATAACTTAAATGTAAATACAGGAGGTATATTAACTGCTTCTGGTACTTTAACACTTGCAATTCCTTCTGGTACTAGTACGGTTATAAATTCAAACAATGCACAATCAATTAACGGAGGTGGAACAATAAGAAATTTAAGTACTTCTCCAACTGCTAATTTAACTGGTTTACAATTTGGTAATTCAAATTCTGGAGGGATTACTTTAAACACTCCATTATCAGTAAGTGGAACATTAACGATGTCATCAGGTATTGTTAATACAACCAATACAAATTTGTTATCTTTAGGAACGGCTACAGCAGCTGGGACTTTATCAGGTACGCCAAGTGCTACTAATATGGTAAAAGGGCCATTTGCAAGAACGATAGCTACTGCTAATGCAAATACAAATTATATACTTTTCCCAGTTGGAAAAGCAGCATACGCTCCAATTTCTATAGCGCCTGCTACAACAGCAGTAACTGTTATGAAAGCCGAGGCATTTGACTCTAATACTGGAACTCAAAATGCGGCTATTATTAACATGACAACAGGAAGAAGATGGGAAGCTCCAATAGTTTCTGGAACAGTAACAGATTTGAATGTTCGTTTAGGTGATACTGGAATTTTAGCAACAAGTATTCCAGTTCAAGCTCCTTCAGCATCAGGACAATATACAAACTCATTTGGATCGGTTGCAACAGCTGTTGCTGGAGCAACTACTCAATCTAATACTGTAGTTACAAGTGCAAATTATACAGGTTTCTTAAGTTATGCGAATTCAAATGCTTGTAGCGGAACACCTGCTCCAGGTAATACTTTAGCATCTACAAACGCAATTTGTTTAGGTACAAGTGTAACGTTAAGTTTACAAAATGCAACTTCAGGAACAGGTGTAACATATCAATGGAAATCATCAATAGACGGAATTGCTTATACAGCAATCACTGGAGCTACAAATGCAACCTTATCAGTAACTCCAAATGCTCCTTTATATTATTTATGTGATGCAACTTGTTCTGCGGGTCCATCTACTGGTACTTCAACTGTAGTCCAAATTACATTTTCTAATAGTATTACTGCTACAACTCCTGGAACTCGTTGTGGAACAGGAACGGTTAATTTAAGTGCTACACCAAGTACAGGTGCGTCTGTTAAATGGTATGCAACAGAAATTGGTGGTACTACACTTGGAAGTGGAAACTCATTTACAACACCAAGTATTGCTACAACAACTACATTCTATGTTGGTTCAGAATCTGCATCACTTGGTACTGCTCAAATTGGAAATGGAGTTACAACTTCTGGAACAAACCTTTCAGCATTTAATAATTATAGAGCAAGTGCAAAATATCATATGATATACACGGCTAGTGAATTAGTAGCTATTGGACTGAGTGCTGGTAATATTACTTCAATTGCATATAATGTAACTTCATTAGGTTCAGCGGGTACGAATGCTAATTATACAGTAAAAATTGGTACTACTACTTTGTCAACTTTTGCTAATACTACTTTTACAACCCCAACATTTACAACATGTTATGGTCCTTCAACCTATGTTCATACCGCAAATGGATGGCAAACTATAAACTTTACTACTCCATTTAATTGGGATGGTACTTCAAATATTATTATTGAAGTTAGTCATGATGGTATTGATGCATCTGCCAGCGCAAATACTTTATATACTGCTACAACAGGTAATACTGTATTGTACTCATATAATGCTAGTGATTTAAATAACACTTTATCTACAAATAGATTTAATGTATTATTTGCAGGACAAGTAGCTTGCCAATCTAATAGATTACCAGTGTTGGCTACAGTTACTACACCACCTGTATTAACTTTAAGTGCATCGACTGCAATAATATGTGAATCTGACAGTACACCTTCAATAACAGTGACTTCAACTGTTGGAGATTATAATACTTACTCTTGGTCGCCTAATAGTGGTGTAACAGGAAATGAAAGTACAGGTTGGGTGTTTAATCCATCAGTTTCTACAGTTTACACATTAACAGCTACACAAACAAGTGGTAGTTTATGTTCAACGACTGCTACATTCGCAATTACAGTGAATCCAAGACCATCTGTTATGTCAATTACTCCATCACCTGCACCAGTATGTTTGGGAACAGTCCAATCTTTGGTAGTAACTGGAGGAACGTTAAATAATGTTTCTATATTAAATGAAAATTTTAATGCATCTACTAATTCTTGGACATTATTAAATGCTTCAACAGGCGGAACACCAGCAGATGCGGAATGGACTTTAAGAAATAGTGGATATATATATTCTACTTATGGAACATTCAGTTCAAATGATGCGTCACAGTTTTATTTGTCAAATAGTGATGATCAAGGAAGCGGAGGTACAACAAATACTACCTTAATATCACCATCGTTTGCAACAACTAATTTTACAGCTGCAACAGTATCTTTTTGGCATTATTATAGATCATCTGGAACAGCAAAAGTTCAATATTCAACAGATGGAGGAACAATTTGGACAGATATTCAATCATATTCTGCAACAACAGGTGCAATAGCAGGTTTTGTTCAAGCTAATTTAGTATTACCTGCTGGTGCATTAAATCAAGCTAATGTTAAAATTAGATTTAAGTATGATGCATCTTGGGGGTATTTCTGGGCAATTGATAATGTATCTGTCTCAGGTACACAAACACAACCTGTTACATGGTTACCTATAACAAATTTATTTTCAGATGCAGCAGCAACAATACCTTATTTAGCGAATACAAATGCTTCAACAGTTTATTTCAAATCTGCAACCGCTGCTTCTGCAATCACTTATACTGCAACGACGACTACAGCATTAGGCTGTTTTAGAAGTTCTTCTGTTCAGGTTACAGTTAATGCATTACCAAACGTAGTAACAGTTGCTCCAACTAGTGTGTGCTTTGGAAGTACAGTTGATCTTACAGCATCATCGGTAACAATAGGTTCAGATTCTGGATTAACATTTACATATTTTACAAATGCTTTAGCAACTACCGCTTTAACAAATCCGAGTGCAGTAGTAACTTCTGGTACGTATTACATTAAAGGTACAAATGCCAATGGTTGTTCAGTAGTTGTGCCAGTTATAGTAACAGTCAATCCGTTGCCAGTGTTAACAATAACTGCCCCAGTAACAGTTTGTAGTCCAGCTACCGTGGATATTACAGCAAGTGCAATTACAGCAGGTTCAGATACAGGGTTAACATTAACATATTGGTCAGATAGTAATGCTACAACAGCTTTAACAACGGCTAGTGCGGTAACTACCTCTGGAACATATTACATTAAAGCAGTTAATGCAAATGGTTGTGTGAAAATTATGCCAGTAAGTGTAACAATTAATGTTACAAATGCACCAACAGGAACCGCTTCTCAAGCATTCTGTGGTTCGGCTAATTTATCTCAATTAGTAACTACAGGTACTAATATCAAATGGTACAATGCTGCTACAGGTGGTACAGAATACCCTGCTTCATTATTGCCTTTAGTTGGGTTAACAAATGGAACTATATATTATGCTTCACAAACAGTTAATGGTTGTGAAAGTACAACTAGATTTGCAGTAACAGCAGTTGTTAATCCAATTCCATCGGCACCAAATGCAACAGCTCAAACTTTCTGTAATGCAGCTTTAGTTTCTGATTTATTGCCAAACGGTTCAGCTTATACTTGGTATGATGCTTCAACAGGAGGAAACGTTGTTGTATCAACAGCTTCTATTTCTTCAGGAACTTATTATGTATCACAAACTTTTAACGGTTGTGAAAGTACAAGAACTGCAGTTACTGTTACAATTAACACAACAACTGCACCTACAGCTTCTGCACAAACATTCTGTAATAGTGCTTTAGTAGCTAATTTAGCTGCTATCGGTACAGGTTTACAATGGTATTCAGCTTCAACAGGTGGATCTGCATTAAGTGTTTCAACAGCTTTAGCTACAGGCACTTATTTTGTATCTCAAACAATAAATGGTTGTGAAAGTACAAGAACATCAGTTGTAGTTACTGTAAATGCAACAACAGCACCAACAGCAACCTCTCAAACATTCTGTTCTTCTGGAACTGTGGCCAATTTAGTTGCAACAGGTTCTAGTTTACAATGGTATTCAATACCTACTGGTGGTTCACCAATAGCTACTAATACTGCTCTTACTAGTGGAATCTATTATGTTTCGCAAACAGTTAATGGTTGTGAAAGTACTAGAACAGCTGTAAATGTTACAATATCTTCACCAGCTACACCAACGGGTGCTGCTACACAAACTATTTTTGGAGGTGTAGGACCTGATGCAACAATTGAAGATATTTCAGTATCAGGAACAAATGTAATTTGGTATCCAACTGCAGCTGATGCAGCAGCAGGAACAAATGCAATTGCAGCAGGAACTCAATTAATTAGTGGAACTACATATTACGCAGTTTCAGTTGTGGGAACTTGTAGAAGTACTCCTTTAGCAGTTACTGTAACAGTAGTGTTAGAAAACGAAAGTTTTGATATCAAATCTTTAAAATTCTATCCTAACCCAGTAATTGATATATTAACTATCAGTTATTCTAGTGAAATTACTGCTGTTCAAGTGTACGATATTAGTGGAAGACAAATTAGAAATATGAATCCAAATAGTAATTTAGTTACTGTTGATTTATCTGATTTAGCTACATCAGTTTATGTAGTAAGAGTTTTTGCTAATGATACTTCAAGTGAATTTAAAGTAGTTAAAAAATAGAAATTAACTTACAAATAAAAAAAGGGTCAATCTACACAGATTGGCCCTTTTTGTTTTATTTTAGCAAAATGAAAATGAATGTTTGTACTAGAGAACAACTTCCCATAGTTCGCGATTTAGCTTATAATATATGGCCTTCTACTTATGGTGATATATTATCTAATGCGCAATTAGAATATATGTTAGACTCGTTTTATTCCATTGCCAATTTAGAAAGGCAAATGGATAATGGTCAAGTTTTTGAATTGTTGTTTGATGAGACAAATGCTATTGGTTTTGTCGCTTATGAATTAAATTGCAACTTTGAGAATTTCAGTAAGCCATTAACTAAAATCCATAAAATTTATTTGTTACCAGAAACGCAAGGTAAAGGTTTTGGAAAATTTATGATTGATGAAGTGTCTAAAATCGCCAAAAGTAATAAACAGAAGGGCATTTATTTAAATGTTAATAAATATAATACAGCTAAATTTTTCTATGAGAAATTGGGTTTTGTTATTTCAAAAGAAGAAGTAATTGATATAGGAAATGATTACGTTATGGACGACTACGTAATGCAATATCTGTTCTAATGAAAACGTATTTGCGTTAGTGGTTGTAGCAGCATCCTTTTTATATTTTGTTGCCTTCGAGTGCCTCAGGCAACAAAATATAAAAAGATATAGCGGAAGACACGACCTGAAAGGGAACGCCCAAATAAAATTATCTATTTCGCTTGTCGTAATTTCTACTTCCGTAATTGGTTTTCTTATCTCTTAAAATACTCGCGTCTTCGGTTTTGCTTGAAGGTTCGATAAGTGTATTTAATTCTACGATTTCTTTGTCGGTTAACGGGCGGTATTTTCCAACAGGAACATCTAAAATAATATTAATAATTCGGATTCTTTTCAATGAAGTCACTTCGTAATCTAAATATTCGCACATACGACGAATTTGACGATTTAAACCTTGTGTTAATACGATTTTAAATACAAACTGACTCATTTTTTCTACTTTACATTTTTTGGTAATGGTGTCTAAAATAGGCAATCCATTGCTCATTTGATTAATGAAAGTTTCAGTAATTGGTTTGTCAACGGTAACAATATATTCTTTCTCGTGATTGTTTCTGGCGCGTAAAATTTTGTTTACAATATCGCCATCATTTGTCATAAATATTAATCCTTCACTGGCTTTGTCTAATCTTCCGATTGGGAAAACACGTTCGGGGTAATTGATATAATCTAAAATGTTGTCTGGAATATTTAAATTAGTCGTACATTCAATTCCTGCAGGTTTGTGGAAGGACAAATAAATGGGTTTTTTATTCGCGTTGGATACTAATTCGCCATTTACACGAACTTCGTCTCCTGGAGCTACTTTAGTGCCTAATTCTGGAGATTGTCCGTTGATGGTGATTCTGCCTTCTTCCAATAATCGGTCAGCCTCTCTACGAGAGCAAAATCCTGATTCTGATAAATATTTATTGATGCGTACTAATTGTTCTTCCATTAGGCAAAGGTAGTATTTTAGTTTAAATGTTTATGAGGTTATTTTGTTTATGGGGTTTATTTCATAAAAAAAATCCCAATTTACATTGGGATTTTATATTGTATGTATTGGTCTATTTTTTCGACTTTAAAACTTTCGACTTTAAGCCCTTCTACTATTTCAATTACATTTTGGCGAAAATTTTCTCCATTTTTTCTCTTTCTTCGTCAGCTAAAACACTGTCTACTAAAATACGTCCACTGTGCTCATCGGTTAAGATTTTCTTTCTACCTGCAATTTCCATTTGAGTTTGTGGTGGAATAGTAAAGAAAGAACCTGCAGACGCGCCACGCTCTATAGAAACAACTGCTAAACCGTTAACAACGCTATTTCTAATTCTGTCGTATGCCGCTAATAAACGAGTTTCAATTTTACCTCTAAAATCATTAGATTTTTCAATTAAAAAGTTTTCGTCTTTTTCGGTTTCTGCCATAATATCACTTAATTCAGCTTTTTTATGTTTTAAGTGATTTTGTTTGCTATCCAGTTTGTCTTTAGTTTGATTAACAATTTCTTTTTTGTTTTCTAAAGTAACTTTCATTTCTTTAATGTGCTTTTCTGCCAATTGAATTTCTAATTCTTGAAACTCAATTTCTTTTGATAAAGAATTAAATTCTCTATTGTTACGCACATTTTTTTGCTGTTCTGTATATTTTTTTATTGCTGCTTTGTGGTCATCAATATTGTTCTTTTTTTCTTTTGCTTGATGATCGATGTTGTTTAAATCGTCGTTTAATTTTTCTAAACGTTTAGATAATCCAGCTACTTCATCTTCTAAATCTTCAACTTCTAAAGGTAATTCTCCTCGTACGTTTCTTATTTCGTCAATTTTAGAATCAATTAATTGTAAGGCATAAATTGCTCTTAATTTTTCTTCTACGCTTAGTTCTTTTGTATTTGCCATATTGTTAAAAATATTTAACGGGATTTGTATTTAATTCTGATAAAATGATTGCAAAATTAGTGATTTTTTCTTTAAGAAAGTCAACAATATAAATTTTTGTATATCTTTCGCTTTCAAAATGACCAATATCCGCCAAAAGTAGCTTGTTTTCGGCTTCATAAAACTGATGATATTTTAAATCGGCGGTTAAAAAAGCATCGGATCCTGCTGCAATTGCATTTTTTATGGCAAAACTACCGCTTCCGCCTAAAACAGCAACTTTTTTAATTTCCGTTGTTAAAAATTGACTATGACGAATGCCACCACATACCATTTTTTCTTTGACAAATTGTAAAAAAGCGTTTGGTTTCATAGGATGCGCTAATTCGCCAATCATACCTAAACCAATATTTTGATGTTCGTTTTCGGTTTTGTAAATTTCATATGCCACTTCTTCGTACATATGATTAGCAAATAATGCCTTTAATATGTTATTTTGCAAGTGTTTTTCGAAAATTACTTCTATTTTTATTTCTTCTTCAATTTGTAAAATATGTTTTTGACCAAGTACCGGATTGCTGTTTTCATTACCTTTAAAAGAACTATTTCCAGCTGTCGTAAAACTACAATTATCATAGTTGCCAATACTACCAGCACCAGCTGCAAACAAGGCTTGTTTTACTTGGTTTTCGTTTTCAGGTTTCGTATATGTTACTAATTTATAAATGAAATTTTGTTTAGGAATTAGAACTTTAGTATTCGTTAAGCCTAAAGCATTACAGAAAATTTTATTTACTCCATTTTGATGATTATCTAATGCGGTATGAACGGCATAAATAGCAATATCATTTTTTATGGCTTTGATAATCGCTCGTTCTACATAATTTTTTCCTGTAATTTTTTTTAATCCAGAGAATAAAATAGGATGAAAACAAACTATTAAATTGCATTTTTTGGAAATGGCTTCTTCAATAACTTCTTCTAAAGCATCGTGGCAAACCAAAATACCAGTAATGTCATTAGTGTGAGCGACTAAAAGCCCAACATTGTCAAAATCTTCAGCGTATGCCAAAGGAGCCATTTCTTCAAGATGTTTTGTAATTTCAGATAATTGCATTTTTCGTTTTAGTAATTTTGTGTTTTTCAAAGATAAAAAATGCAATTGATTTTAAATATAATTTACTTGAAATTTAATTCATACGATTTTTGTACATTTGTATATCTAATTCATTTTATTATGACAACGCTAACAATAAAAATTAATGAACGCACGAAAGCTGGAAAAGCTTTTATGGCTATGTCCGAATCTTTTTTTAAAGATGTAAACGGCATTGAAATTATTAAGTTAGAAGACGATAAAAATCAGAAAGAAGAAAATTCTTATAATCCTGAGTTTGTAAAAATGGTATTGGATGCTAAAAAAAGAGGCAATTATACAACAATTGATCCAAAAGATATATGGGGAAGTTTGGGGTTAAAATAGAAGATTTAGCGAAATTTCATATAAATAAACATATTAAATCTGGAAATAAAGCCAATATAAAAAGAATTCAAAAAATTTTAGAAGAACTATCTGAAAATCCATTTGAAGGAATTGGTAATCCGGAACCTTTAAAGTATGAACTTACTGGTTTTTGGTCGAGAAGAATAAATTCAAAAGACAGACTAATTTATTTTGTTGAAGAAGAAATTGTAATCGTTTATGTGATTTCTGCTATAGGCCATTATTTAGATAAATAACTATGATTTTTTTAAGAAAATTACTTTTTCCGCTTGGAGGTGTATATTGGATAATTACCTTTATAAGAAATTGGTTATACGATTTAGGTGTTTTTCCTTCAAAATCATATGAATTACCAGTTATTGCAATAGGGAATTTAAGCGCTGGAGGAACAGGTAAAACACCTCAAACAGAATACATCATTCGATTATTGAAAGATACTTATAAAATTGCTGTTTTAAGTCGTGGTTATAAACGAAGTACAAAAGGATTTTTAATTGCCAATACAGATGTTTCCGCCACCGAATTAGGTGACGAATCGTTTCAAATGTATTCAAAATTTCCTGAAATTTCCGTTGCCGTTTGTGAAAACAGACAAATAGGAATTGAAAACTTAATTTCGAATAGCAATCCAGGTATTATTTTGTTAGATGATGCGTTTCAGCATAGAAAAGTAAAAGCAGGTTTTAATATATTATTAACGGCTTACGATGAGTTGTTTTCAGATGATTTTATTTTGCCTTTTGGGAATTTACGAGAAAGTGCCATTGGTAAAAAGCGCGCCAATGTAGTTGTTGTAACAAAATGCCCTCAAAATATTTCAGATAAAAACAAAGATGAAGTAAAAACAAAATTAAACGTAAATGTCCCAGTTTTTTTTACTTCTATTGACTACGATTCTAAAGTATTTAGTACTGAAAATAGTATTTCGGTTTCAGATATACTTTCTAAAGAAAAAGTTATTGTTGTAGGAATTGCAAAGCCAAATTATTTTATTGATTATTTAAATTCTGGTACTGATAAAGTTATGATATATCCAGACCATCATAATTTTTCAGAAGCGGAAATTTCAGAAATAAATGAATTGTCAAAAGATAAAATTATTGTTACTACAGAAAAGGATTTTATGCGTTTAAACGGAAAAATAAACTCGAGTAACTTGTTTTATTTACCTATTCAATCTAAATTTATCTCAGATAAAGAACAATTTGATGCATTAATAAGTAATTGGGTAAAAAGTTATACTACGTAATCACTTATAACGCTATAAAAATACTCTGGATTAAAAGGTTTAGTAATTACTTCATTCATCCCAAAAGATAGCAACGTTTCTTTGTTTTCGTTTAACGAAATTGCGGTTAATGCTATAATTGGAGTTGTTGTATCAAATTTTCTAATTTCTGCTGTAGCTTCTGTTCCATTAATTCCTGTTAAGTGAACGTCCATTAAAACCAAATCAAAGGTGTTATTTTGCATTTCAACAATTGCCTCTTCGCCGTTGTCAATTATAGTACAAATCATACCTTTATTTTCCACCATTTTTTTAGTAATCATTTGGTTGATTTTGTTGTCTTCAACCAATAAAACGGTTTTGTTTTTTAAATTGTCGTAAGAAGTAACTTTCTTTTTCTCGTGATTTAAAATAATTTCGGCATTTGATTTTCCGAAATTTAAATCGAAATACAATTTTGTTCCTTCGTTTACTTTACTTTCTAAATGAATTTCACTGCCTAATAATTCAATAATTTTCTTAACAATTGAAAGTCCTAAACCCGTTCCGCCATACGTTCTGTTTATTTCTACTGAACCTTGCGAAAAACTATCGAAAATATTTGCGATTTTGTCTTCTGGTATTCCGATTCCGTTATCTTGAATTATGAAATTCAAAGTTACCGTATCATTCTCTTCTTTTATGGTTTTTACCGAAAGCGTAACCTTGCCGTTTTTAGTGAATTTAATAGAATTATTGATTAAATTTATTAAAATCTGTGATAATTTTGTAGGATCGCCAAGTAAATTTTTGTGATTTTCTAAATCTAAATCTAATCTAAAATCAATATTGTTTTGTTCAATAAAACCATTGAACGATTCACGAATATTTTGAATTAATTCTTCTAAATTGAAATTAATTCGCTCAATATGTATAGTGTTCGATTCCAATCTGTTTATCTCCAAAATATCATTAATAAAACTTAAAAGATAATTTCCAGAAAACTCTAACGATTTTAAATAATTTAATTGTGTCGATTTTGGATTTTCTTGTAAAAGCAAATGCGTAATTCCGTTTATAGCATTTAATGGCGTTCGTAACTCGTGACTTACCGTAGATAAAAACTCCGAACGGGCATTTGATGCGAGCTCTGCTTTTTCTTTTTGTTCAGTTAATTCTTCGTTTTTTTCTTGTAAAAGTTTATTCGTAACGGTTCTAATTTTATTGTTCTTGTATAAAGAAAAACTTAGTAATGATAAAATGGCAATTAATACAATGCTCATTATACTTATCAGTTTGTTAAACCGAATGGATTTTAATTGGTCGTTTTTTTCTTTTTCCAGTTTTTCAACAATTTCTAACTGATTGTCGTGCTCTTTTTTATTGATAAGTAAATCCGTATTGGCAAGACTTGAGTTGTTTTTAATCTCATTTAAAGTTAAAAATTCTTTTAAATAAAAATTGGATAATTTATAATCTTCTTGTTTTTCACTAATTAAAATAAGGTTGTTTAATATTTTCTTTTTAGAAATTCCGACCGTATTATTTTCTACTAATTTTAATGCTTTTTTTGAGAAATCTAATGCTTTTTCATACTCTTCCTGCGAATAATAAATTTTACTAAGCTGATAAAGCGCTTCAATTTTACTTGGTTCTACATCTCTGCTCGTATTGGCAATATTATCAAACACAAGAATGGCTTCTTCTAAATTATTGTTGGCTTTTAAAGTTAACCCTTTCTGAAGTTCAATTAATACTAAAGTATTGTTTGAATTGATTGCATTGTAAATGGAATACGATTTGTTGAAATATAATTTTGCAATCTTAAAATTCCTTTTTTCTAAATATAAGGTTCCTAATGCGTAGTTGATTTTAGCGACTTTAGAAGTACGAACTTGATTGATTTCATAGTAATTAGAACATTTTATGAAGTTAACAATAGCTTCATTAAAATTATTGGTTTCTAAATACAAGCTTCCTAAAAAATAGTAACAATCATATAGTTTTTCTTGATTTTTGTATGCTTTAGAATACTCAATAGCTTTCTGAGCGTACTTTATGGCGTCTTTTGAATTGTATTTTTCTTCAAAAGAATAATTGGCTAATTCTAAAAAATAGGTAATGCTATCAGTTTTGTTTTCCTTTGTCTGAGAAAAAGTAAATAGTGAGAAAAAAGTAAGTAGAAAAAGGAGTTTTTTCATTATTTAGTATTCAAAACCTATATTAATATTGTTAAAATTAGTATTTATTTTTCGATAAAAAAAGAATTAAATCAATTATACGAGAAGAATATCCAATTTCATTATCATACCAACCCACAATTTTAACCATTTTATCAATTACAGAAGTAAGTTGCGCATCAAATACACACGAATTTTTATTACCGATAATATCTACCGATACAATTGGGTCTTCGGTATAGGCTAAAATATTTTTTAATTTGTTTTCAGATGCATTTTTAAAGGCTAAATTAATTTCCTCGATAGTAACTTTTCGGTTTACATTAAATGTAATATCGGTTAACGAACCGTCAGGCACGGGAACTCGAATTCCACATCCGCCAATTTTTCCGTCCAATTCCGGAAAAATTTTTGTTATTGCTTTTGCAGCGCCAGTTGTAGTTGGAATTATAGATTGCGAAGCACCTCGTGCACGTCTTAAATCTTTATGAGGTTGGTCGTGCAAACTTTGGTCGGTAGTGTAGGAGTGAACCGTGGTAATATATGCTTGTTCAATACCACATAATTCTTGTATGATTTTAAGCATTGGTGCTGCGTTATTTGTAGTGCAGCTGGCATTGGATATGATAGTTTCCGAACCATCTAAAATATGTTCATTAACACCTAAAACAACAGTTTTTATTGTTTCATCTTCTGGAGGCGCAGATAAAATTACTTTTTTCGCACCAGCTAAAATATGTAAACCAGCAGTTTCTGAAGTTTTAAATTTTCCGGTCGACTCAATAACAAAATCGATATTTAGGTTTTTCCAAGGTAATTTAGAAATATCACTTTCGTGGAAAAATTGAAATTTTAAATCGTCAATTAATAACGTTTCATTTTCGGATGAAATAGAATGTTGTAAAACACCGTGAATGCTATCATATTTCAATAAATGACTCATAGTTTTTATATCCGCAATGTCATTTACAGCAACAACTTCTATGTTAGGATGATTTAGTAATAATCGGAATACATTTCTTCCAATTCTACCAAAACCATTAATAGCGACACGTATTTTCATTTTTTAGGTTGTTTGTTTATTTGTTAATTCGATTGGTTGTTAAAAAGTTTTACTTCTAAACAAAAAACAAATAACCGAATAAACTATTTTAGTGAATATGTTTTTCAGCATGATACGAAGAACGCACTAACGGACCACTCTCTACATGAATAAAACCTAATTCTTTGCCTATTTTTTCGTATTTTTCAAATTGTTCTGGTGTGATGAATTCTTTTACGGGTAAATGTTTTTTACTTGGCTGTAAATACTGGCCAATAGTCACTACATCTACTTTCGCATCTCTTAAATCATGTAAAGTCTGAATAACTTCTTCTTCTGTTTCGCCAAGTCCAAGCATAATTCCCGATTTTGTTCGGTTTAAACCTTGTTCTTTTAAATATTTTAAAACGGCTAAGCTTTTATCGTATTTTGCTTGAATACGTACTTCGCGTGTTAATCTTCTTACTGTTTCAATATTATGTGAAACCACTTCTGGAGCCACTTCAATAATTTTGTCCAAATGCGATTCACTACCTTGAAAATCTGGAATTAGCGTTTCTAAAGTGGTTTTCGGATTCATTCTTCGTATGGCTTTTACAGTTTCCGCCCAAATAATGGTGCCCATATCTTTCAAATCGTCTCGGTCAACACTTGTAATAACAGCGTGTTTGATATTCATAATTTTAATGGAACGAGCCACTTTTTCTGGTTCTTCCCAGTCTACATTTTCAGGACGACCTGTTTTTACGCCACAAAATCCGCAAGAACGGGTGCAAATATTTCCTAAAATCATAAATGTTGCGGTTCCTTCTCCCCAACATTCTCCCATATTCGGACAACTACCAGAAGCGCAAATGGTATTTAATTTGTATTTGTCAACCAAACCTCTAAGTTCAGTATATTTTTGTCCAACGGGTAATTTTACGCGTAACCATTTTGGTTTTGGAGTAGGAGGAAATACGCTTTCTGTTGCCATAATTTGAATATAAAATCTACCGCAAATATACAAAACGCATTAAAAACAAATCCTATTTTAAAGTGTTATTTTTCAATTGTAACATATTGCTAACTTTTGTTTAATTATTTTGATTTTAGAACTATTTTTAATCAAAAAACCACATAATGTAAGTGTTATGTGGTCTTTAAAATTTAATAAAATTAAGCTATTTCTATTCTGTTTCAAGTAGGTTAATTTGAATTGGAAGTCTTTTTTCGCTTCTTACCACTTCGCCATTTACGAGACCTGGTGTCCATTTCTTTTTCATAGATGTTAAAACTCTAATTGCTTCTTTTTCTAATGCTTTATCTCCTTTACTTACCATTCTGATATCGGTCATTGATCCATCTTTTTCTATCACAAAAATCATTTCAATAAACAATACGTCTTGATCAAACGAATTTGGAACTTTGTAGTTTTCAGCAATAAAAGTTCTGAACATATTAATTCCTCCTGGGAAACTCGCTTCAGAACCTAATACGCCTTTATATACACTTGTACCAGTTCCACTTCCTGGCGTAGTTGTTGTAATTGGAGTAGTAGAAGTGCCTAACGGATTTCCAACAGGTCCAGGATTCCCATTTTCGCTACCATTTGGATTAAATGGTGTAGAAGGATCAGGGTTTTTGGGTTCAACAATAGGTTTTACTTCTGTTCTATCCACAACAACTGGTGGAACTTTATCGGGTGTTAGATTTAATTTTGGTTTATCCGTTCCTTTAGTTTGAATTGCTTTTTCTGTTGGAACTTTAGGTGTAAATTTTACGATTGTTACAATTGGTGGCAACACATTAGGTTCTGGTTTTACTATTGGTTTAGTTTCAGGAGTTGTAAATGAAAACAATCCAATCCCAAAAGCTATAAACCCGAAAGTTAACAACATTGCTTTTATAGTCGTTGCGTCACTTTCTTTTCTTAATTGGTAAGCACCGTATGCTTTGTTTCTGTTTTCGAAAGCTACTTCAAGCCAGCTATCGTTTTGTACATTGAAGTTTGACATAATATATAGTTTTAAGGGTTACAACTTGTGTATAATTTAAACTATATGAAATAATCGTGCCAAAAAATCAGGTTTTGGACTATAAAGAAGATTTATTGTTATTTATGGATAATAATTTCTGCTAATAATTTTTTAGCTCGAAGCAATTTTATTTTGATGTTGTTAAGCGGTTCGTTCAATTGTTCTGCCATATCTTGATAGCTCATTTCTTGAAAGTAACGCAATTGAATAACTTCTTGATACGCAGGTTTTAATTGCTTAATTTGTTGTAGTAATTGCGATAAGTTTTGTTCGGTAATTAATTTATCTTCAATTGTTGGAGTATTGTCTAAAACTTGATTGGCCAAACTGTCTTCTTCATCCGTAATTTCTAAAAACAATGTAGACTTTTTTTTGCGAAGCATATCAATATGAGCGTTTTTGGCAATGGCAATTAACCAAGTATTGAAACCAAATTCAGGGTTATATGTACTTATTTTATCAAATGCTTTAGCAAAAGTTTCAATTACGATATCTTCTGTATCTGTTTCGTTTTCGGTACGTTTTAGCATATATCCATACACTTCATTCCAATAAAAATCGAGAAGAAAAGTAAAAGCCACTTGATCGCCAAGTTTTGCTTTTTGAATGTTTTTGAGTATTTTTTCTTGTTTTACTTCCAATGTTCTGGTTTGTGTATCAAATTGGTAAAAGCCACTCTGATTTGAGTTATTAGTATAATAATTTCAAAAATTGGATACCAAACAATAATATCTTTTTCTTTTAATTTAGCTGCGCCATAACCAAAAACTATCCAGTTAAAAGCGTATCTAAAACCTAAAACGCTTGATACAATAATCCAATTATATTGGAAAGATAGTAAAATTATGGCCAAAATAATACAAAATAGTTGTGAAATGAAATACAATCCAAGTTGCAGCTTGTCAAAACTTTTATAATGTTTTTTGGTTGAGGTTTCTTTTCTTTTCTGATTTAACCATTCTTTAAAAGTTGTTTTTGGTTCAGAATAAGTGAAACTTTCTGGACTATAACAAATGGTTGTATTGCTTGCATTTGCAGCTTCGTTAATGAACAAATCGTCTTCCCCAGAGCGCACTCGAATGTGATTGATAAATCCGTTTACGTTGAAAAATTCTGATTTTTTATACGCCAAATTTCTACCAATTCCCATATAAGGTTTTCCGATTTTTGCCCAAGAAAAATATTGTATGGCAACAATAACCGCGTCAAAACGAATTATTTTATTTAATACAGAACCTTTAATTTTATTATATGCACCATATCCTAAAACGATTGTTTTTTTGAATGAAAAGTGCGAGGTCATTTCTAAAATCCAGTTTTCAGATGTAATGCGACAATCAGCATCTGTAAACAATAAATATTCGTTTTTTGCAGCTTTTATTCCTAAGGTTAATGCAAATTTTTTATTTCCCCAGAAGGCTTCATTGTTTTTTACTTTGACTAATTTAACAAAAGAATATTGTTTTTCGTATGCTTCAAATAAGTCTAATGTTTCGTCGTTAGACGCATCATCAATAAGTACTAATTCGTAATTTGGATAATTTTGAGTAACTAAAACAGGAAGTTGAATTACTAAATTTTCATATTCGTTTTTTGCCCAAACAATTACAGAAACAGGTACGCTTTTTGGAGTTTCTTTTTTAGGTTTCACAAATGAAAAACGACTAAAAACAAACGATTGATAAACGAATTGAACGGCGAAAAAAACTAAAAATGCAATAAAAAGTATAAATAATGTTGTTTCCATATTCTTTTTAAAAGTTGTGCAAAGGTAACTTTTTTTTGTTTAAATTTCGTTGGTATTAATGTTTAGAGGCTCAGACTTTATTTTGATTTTTAAATCTTTTTCTAAATTTTGAAAACCAGGCCAATGGTAGCAACTGAAAGAAAATGATTTTTTCTGATTTTGATGAGATACTTCAATTAATGAATTACTACTTGAAATACATATTATGTTGGGTTTAATGTCTTTTAAGTTTTCAAATTCTTTTAAAAATTTTTTTAATATAAAAATTTTTTTCTCACTCAATCTTTTGGTTTTAGAATTGTATTTTAAAAATAATTTATCTTTTTTTCGAATTATTAATACTTCAAATTTACCTGAATTGAAACAACCACTAAAAGAATAACTTAATTTAATTTCTTCATTATTCTTTAATTTGTCCAAAATTGAATTTGTAGAATTAAGTATATTTTCTTCTAATTCATCTACACAAATTACAAACGAATCTGCATTTACTGCTTTTTTTATAGAAATTATCTCTGATTTCTTTTTTCCGAAAAAAGTATTTGCAATAATGTAATAATTACCTTCAGGTATATTTTTATATTGTTTAAAACCTAAAATATCAGTTTTACTGTTTTCTACTAAGCTGTCATTCTTGTATAATGAGAATTCGGAAAATTGTTCAATACTTGATTCAATTTCTTTGCAAGAACGAATATGAACAGAAAGTATGTTTTGACCATTGCTCAAAAATGTAGAAAGTAAAACTAATAATATATATTTCATTTTTTTAAAATTTAACTTCGTAAATTGTAAATCCCAATTCGTAAATTAAATCACATTTACTTCTGCCTCAATATGAATCCCGTATTTTTCAAAAATAGTTTTTTGGATATTTTGCGCAACGTTCCAAATTTCATTTCCTGTTGCGTTTCCGTAATTCACTAAAACTAAAGCTTGTTTGGTATGAATTCCAGCATCTCCGAAACGCTTCCCTTTAAAACCAGCTTGCTCAATAAGCCAACCCGCAGGCACTTTTACAAGTGTTTCTGAAACTGGATAATGTGGCATATCTGGATAATTCGCTTTGGCTTTTTCGTAAACTTCAATCGGAACAATCGGATTTTTAAAGAAACTTCCGCTATTTCCTAATTCTGCCGGATTGGGTAATTTACTTTCACGAATGGCGATTACGGCTTTACTAACCTCTTGAATGGTTGGGTTTTTGATGCCCATATTTTCTAATTCAACATCAATTGCTCCATATGATGTATTTAGTTTGTGATTCTTTTTTGTAAGTTTAAAAACAACCGATACAATTACGTATTGGTTCTTTAAATCAGCTTTAAAAACACTTTCTCTATAACCAAATTTACAAGCAGCTTTGTCAAAAGTGGTAATTTCTTGTGTGTCAATTTTCATCGCTTCACACGACACAAATGTATCTTTAATTTCCACACCATATGCACCAATATTCTGAATTGGAGTAGCGCCAACATTTCCAGGAATTAAAGATAAATTTTCAATTCCACCATAATTGTGTTTGATACAATATTTTACAAATTCGTGCCAAACTTCCCCAGCATTTCCTTTTACCCAAACAAACTCGTCATTTTCCTCTACAACTTCAATGCCTTTGTTATTAATGTGTATCACGAATGCATCGACATTTTGAGTTAAAAGCATATTGCTTCCACCACCTAAAATAAACAGTTTTTTTTCTTGATTTTCTTTTAAAACGCGTGCCAAATCCGAAATTGAATTCACTTCACAAAATTCTGATGCAAACGCTTCAATGCCAAAAGTGTTGTATTTTTTTAACGATTGTTGTTGTACGATATTCATATTTTTTTATTTTTTAACACATAGATTTTGATTTTGCTATGTGTATTAAAAGTAGCTTCGCTAAACATAGAAATCATAGAGAATTCTAGAAAAACTATGTGCCTATGTGTTTTAATTATAAAGCTTTTCTCAATTCTTCTTCGCTAACAAATTCATTTTTAAAGAACGTTTGTTTTCCGTTTTTAACTACAATTACAACAGGTAAACCTTGGTAGCCTAATGCGTTAAATAATGATTTGTTTTTATCAGCATCAATTCTGTGAATGATTACTTTGTCAGCTAATTCTTTGCTAATTTTATCTAAATAAGGTCCCATTTTTTTACAAGGTCCACACCATTCTGCATAAAAATCAATTACAACCGTTTTATCTGAAATCATTAGTTTATTGTAATCTTCTTGTGTTATACCAGACCAAACGCCATTAGTTTTTGGGTTTGATTTTTCCCAAGCCATATAACCGCCATCTAATTCGATAATATTTTTAAAGCCCAATTCCACTAAATGATTGGCTGCTTTTTTACTTCTTCCTCCACTTAAGCAATATACAAAAACAGGTTTTGATTTGTCTAAATTTGCGACTTGTGTATCAAAAGAATCTCCATTCCAATCTACGTTTTTAGCATCTGCAATTTTTCCATTTGCATATTCGCCTGGTGTTCTAACATCTAAAATTTGTGCATCATCTGTTTTTGTAATAGTTGCTTTAAATTCAGTTGCATCTACACTTTTAAAATTTTGACTATTGATACAGCTAATTGATAAGGTAAGGATTGCTGTTGCGATAATTGATTTTAAGTTTTTCATTTTTATTAATTGTTACGCAAAGATTCACGAAGAAATCGCAAAGTTTCGCAGAGTTTTTTTTATCCTATAAATTGTCTAAATATCTGAATATCTAAAATCTGAAAATCTAAATATTAAATATTTTATAGCTTTTATGTGTCTGTTTTATAATGTTTTCGGTTCTTTCGGGATGTGTGTCGGAAATAAAAATTTGCCCAAATACATCATCGTTTACCATATTCACAATTTGTTGTACTCTAAATGCATCTAACTTGTCAAAGATATCATCAAAAAGTAAAATCGGCAATGTTTTTGTGTGTTTTTTAATGAAATCAAACTGCGCTAATTTCAAAGCAATTAAAAATGATTTTTGTTGTCCTTGCGATCCGAATTTTTTAATCGGAAAACCAGCGATGTTGAATAAAACATCATCTTTATGAATCCCGCAAGTGGTATATTGCGTAATTCTGTCTTTTTGAAGATTTTGAATTAGTAAAGTCTCCAAATTGTAATCATGAAGTTGACTTTCGTATTCAATAGTTACTTTTTCTGCATTTTCTGAAATAACTTCATATAATTCTTGAAAAACAGGGATGAATTTTTCTAAAAAATCTTTTCTCTTGGTAAAAATTAGTTGTCCAAATTCCGATAATTGCTCGTTGTAAATATTCAAATTGTCTGCGTCAAAAACCTGATTTAAAGCAAAATACTTCAATAAAG
>NZ_JAGNYF010000021.1 GCF_017985075.1 Flavobacterium sp. | reverse complement strand
CTTCCTTCTTTTGCCAAAGTTGCGGCACCAATTATTCTAAATGGCTTGGACAATGTACGTCTTGCAAGCAGTGGAATACAATTGTAGAAGAAATTATACAGAAAGAAGAAAAACAAGCCTGGCGAAGCACTACTTCTGAATCAAAAAAAGTAGCGAAGCCTTTAAAAATTAACGAAATTTCGACTTCGGAAGAAGTAAGAATGAATACCACTGATGGCGAATTAAATCGCGTATTAGGTGGTGGATTGGTTCCAGGTTCTCTTACACTTTTAGGTGGCGAACCAGGAATTGGAAAAAGCACACTTTTGCTTCAAATTTCATTAAAATTACCTTATAAAACGCTTTATGTTTCTGGAGAAGAAAGTCAGAAACAAATAAAAATGCGTGCCGAAAGAATTACGGGACAAACTGATAATTGTTTTATTTTAACCGAAACAAAAACACAAAATATATTTCGTCAAATTGAGGAAATTGAACCTCAAGTAGTAATAATTGATTCGATTCAAACTTTACATACCGAATATATTGAATCGTCTGCAGGAAGCATTTCTCAAATTAGAGAATGTACAGCAGAACTAATAAAATTCGCTAAAGAAACCAATGTTCCTGTCATTTTAATTGGACACATCACCAAAGACGGTACGATTGCTGGGCCGAAAATTTTAGAACATATGGTAGATACCGTTTTGCAATTTGAAGGCGATAGAAATCATGTATACAGAATTTTACGAGCTTTGAAAAATCGTTTTGGTTCTACTGCAGAATTAGGAATTTACGAAATGTTAGGAAACGGCTTACGCGAAGTTAGTAATCCATCGGAAATATTAATTTCTAATAAAGACAATTATCTATCTGGAACAGCAATTGCAACTACAATTGAAGGTATGCGCCCGTTAATGATAGAAATTCAGGCATTAGTTTCTACTGCCGTTTATGGCACACCTCAACGAAGCACAACAGGTTATAATCTGAAAAGATTAAATATGATTTTAGCTGTTTTAGAAAAACGTGCAGGATTCCGTTTGGGAGCTAAAGACGTTTTTTTAAACATAACAGGTGGTATAAATGTAGATGATCCAGCAATTGACTTGGCTGTGGTGGCGGCAATATTATCTTCTAATGAAGACATTACGATTGATAAAGATTTTTGTTTTGCTGGCGAAGTAGGTTTAACAGGTGAAATTCGTCCCGTAAATAAAGTAGAACAACGCATACAAGAAGCCGAAAAATTAGGTTTTTCGACCATTTTCGTATCCAAACACAATAAAATTAATCCAAAAGATTTTAAAATTGATGTGCGATTGGTTAGTAAAATTGAAGATTTAGTGGAACAACTTTTTGGATAAAATAATAAAACAAACCCTCATTCTTAAACTTAAAATATATGAAAAAACGTATCTTAACTATTTGCTTACTGGTATCTGCAATTGCAGTAGCGCAAAAACCAATTTTTACTTCTGCTAAAACAAAATCGGCAACCGTTTATTTTTCTGGTGCTGAAATAACACAGAGTACTTCGGTAAATTTACCTATAGGAACAAGTGAAATCGTTATAAAAAATGTAGCGGATTACTTGAATGAAAATACCGTACAAATTGGCGCACCAAAAAATGTGACTGTTTTGTCTGTTCAGTTTTCAGATAATTATGTTTCTGAATACGAACTTGACGAAAGTAATCCGGCTATTAAAAGAGTTCGAGATAGCATAACCTATGTTCAAAAAGAACTTAAAAAAATACAAATTGATAAAAATTCGCACCAACAAACCATTGAAATATTAGATAAAAATAAAGAAATTCGTGGGGCGAATTCTGGTTTAAATGTAGCTGAACTAATGAAACTTGTTGAATATTACAAATCTAAAAGAACGGAACTTGATAATGCAGTTGTGTTGCTTGCAGAAAAAGAAACAAAATGGAGAAAAACACTTGACGAATTAAACAATAAATTGGAAATTAATACCCAAAAAGAAGAAAAAATATCTGAAGGAAAATTAATTTTACAAGTAATGAATGAAGTTGCAGGAAATGTGAATTTAGACATCTCTTATATTACCAATTCGGCTTCTTGGCAACCATTTTACGATTTACGAACAGAAAATATAACTGCTGCAATTGACCTTGCATACAAAGCAAAAGTAACCCAAAGCACAGGAATCGACTGGAAAAAAGTAAAACTAACCCTTTCAAGTGGTAATCCAAATCAAAATAATGTAGCGCCTTTATTACAAGCTTGGTTTTTAAGATATGGAAATTATAAAGTAATTGAAAACAGACCCAATTCAAATGTTACAAATACATTGCAGGGACAACTAGCTGGGGTAAATGTTACTGCTGCAACTGGGCAACCAGGAGCTAAATCATCTGTTGTAATTAGAGGTGTTGGCTCTATTAATGCTAATTCTGATCCCCTTTATGTAATTAATGGTTTTCCTTCAACTGCTGAAGAATTCAGAAAAATTTCACCAACAAGCATAAAAGATGTTAGAGTAATTAAAGATGAAGAAGCATTATCAGAATTTGGTAATCGTGGTAGCAACGGAGTCATAGTTATTACAACAAAAAATATGAATGATTATACCACAATTGAAGAACAAGAGTTAAATGTCTCTTTCGATATTGATATTCCGTATGATATTTTATCAAATGGAAAAGCACATAGTGTATCGTTAAAAGATATTAAAATTCCAGCAACTTATAAGTACTATGCTGCCCCGAAAGTGGAAAAAGAAGCCTTTTTATTGGCTGAATTAAATGATTATGCAAAATATAATTTATTACCTGGTGAGGCAAATATAGTATTTGAAGGGATGTATGTGGGGAAAACTATGATTAATCCGAACCAAACACAAGATACTTTAAATTTAAGTATGGGTAGAGATAAAAAAATCTCAATTAAACGTGAAAGAATAACAGACAAATCGGGAACTAAATTTTTATCATCATATAAAGAGCAAACCTTTACGTATGATATTACGGTTAGAAATAACAAAAAAGAAGACATTAATATGTTGTTAAAAGATCAATATCCGTTAAGTACCGACAAAGAAATAACCGTAGAGCTATTAGAAAAAGATGGTGCAAAAGAAAATGAAGAAACAGGTGTTTTGACTTGGGAAATTAAACTAAAACCAAATGAAACAAAAAAATATAGAATCAGTTACAAAGTAAAATATCCAAAAGATAAAATAATTGGGAATTTGTAATATTAAGTCTTGTCTTAACAAATAAGTAAGAAACCCTTCGAAAGCGTAAAACTATCGAAGGGTTTTTAATTTAAGGCGCCGGGTTTGGAATTAATTCCTGAATTTTATTAATTTCTTCAAAAACGGTATCAGTTAATCGAACATCAAAAGCATTGATATTCTCTTCTAATTGGTCAATTGTGGTAGCGCCAATTATGGTTGAAGTTACAAATTCTTGATGATTTACAAATGCAATCGCCATTTCGGTTATCGTCAAGCCAAAACTGTGCGCTAAATCTTGGTATAATTTTGTGGCTTTAAAACAATTTTCGTTTGTATAACGTACAAAATTTGGAAATAATTTCATTCGCGAATTGTCTGGAGTGCCATTTAAATATTTACCAGATAAAAATCCGAAACCTAACGGTGAATACGCCAATAAACCAACATTTTCACGCATACCAATTTCAGACAAACCTACTTCGTATAATCTATTTAACAAAGAAAATGGATTTTGAATGGTGGCAATTCGAGGTAAACTGTGTTTTTCACTTTCCATTAAAAACTTCATCACACCCCACGGGTTTTCATTTGAAATACCAATATGTTTTATTTTTCCTTCTTTAATTAATCCATCAAAAACAGTTAAAACTTCAAAAACATTTTCTTGCCAATGGGTATCTAATTTTTCTACACCTCTTTTTTGAAACATATTCATAATACGCTCCGGCCAATGTGTTTGATACAAATCAATGTAATCTATTTGCAAGTTTTTTAAACTTAATTCTACAGCTTCCGTAAGGCTCTTCTTAGAGAAATCAAGTGGTTTACGGATGTAATCCATACCTCTATTTGGTCCTGCAATTTTAGTGGCTATCACTAAATCATCCCTTTTATGCTTGTTTTTAGCTAACCAAGTTCCAATAAAACGTTCGGTACTTCCAAAAATATGTTCGTTTCCACCAATAGGATACATTTCTGCAGTATCAATAAAATTAATTCCTCGTTCTACGGCATAATCTAATTGGAAATGGGATTCGGCTTCAGTGTTCTGATTTCCGAATGTCATTGTGCCTAAACAAGCTTTGCTGACTTTTAATTCGGTATTTGGTAGCGTAGTGAATTTCATTATAAAAATGTATTGAATGACGAAGTTACGAAGTTTAAAAAAGAGAAAAGCAAATGTGATATAGATTTTATTTATTTCAAGATATCCTCTATGATTTTTAAATGATGTTTGGTATGAATCGTTAAAAATTTTTTGGTTTGTTTTACATTTAAATCTTTAAAATAAGGATGATTAAAAAACTGATTTTCAGAAAAAGTATCCAGTTTTAAAACATTATTTTTTGCTGCTGCTAATTTTGCAATTAGTTCCTCTTGAGTAGCAACCTGAGTTGGAATAACCACTTTTGGCGCTTGTGCTTTACCTCTTGGAATTTTACCTGTTGTAAAAACCATAAATTTAGGAAAGGTCCATTTGGGTTTAAATTTAGATGGGTCTGAAATTTCTATCTGACCAATAATGCCATTTATAACCAACAAACAATGATCTATTTGCCAGCCGATAGTGCTGTTGGAGACTTTAGAATTGGTTTTATCAAGATTTGGGAGATAACTTTCTAATTGATGAAGTAAATGTTCAAGTGGTTTCATAATTTCTGAATACAAGAAAGTTGCCTAAAAAAATAATTTCCTCTTAGGCAACTTTTATTATTATTTTAAATCTTACAACTCGTTTAATAACTTAGACAATTCGTCTAATTTTGGTGTTAAAATAAATTCAATTCTACGATTTTTTGCTTTTCCTTCTGCAGAATCATTTGACATTAGTGGCGCAAATTCTCCACGACCTGCTGCCGTTAAGTTTTCTTTTTTAACTTTGGCATTAGCCGATAAAATGGTTACAATTGCTGTTGCGCGTTTGGTAGATAAGTCCCAGTTATTTTCTACACCACCACCTATAGAACCTACAATTTTATCATTATCTGTGTGTCCTTCAATAAGTACCGAAATATCAGGATTATCTCCTAAAACTTTTCCAACTAAATCCACTGCTTTTTTACCTTCTGTTCCAACAGTCCAACTTCCTGATTCGAAAAGCAATTTATTTTCCATAGAAACATATACTTTTCCATCTCTTTCAGTAACGGTTAAGCCTTTTCCTTCAAACGCTTTAAGCGATTTAGATAAGGTTTCTTTCAGTTTTTTCATAGCCGCTTCTTTGTCGGCCATAATTTTTTCTAATTCTGCTAAACGAGTAGATGATTTTAATAAATCGGCTTTCAATTTATTTAACTTATCTTGTTCAGCAGCCATTGCTTTTTGTTTGGCTTCTAAATCGGCTAACAGTTCACGATTTTTTTTGATATTCGCATCTAACGCCTCATTACTATCTTTCTCTAATGCATCGTAAGACGATTTTAAATTGTCTAAACTTTTCTTAGTTGCAGCATAATCAGCAGCCAATTTATCGCGTTCTGCCTTTAATTTTTCTGCTTCCGTTTTGTATTTGTTTAAATCAGTTTGCAAAGTAGAATTATTGGTTTTTAATCCTTCATTTTCATCTGCTAACGCGTTGCGTTCTTTCTTTAAATCGGCAAACTTGTTTTCTAAATCTTGGTAGATTTTTTTGGAAACACAAGATGTACTCAAACTTAATATCGCAAGTCCTAATGTGATTTTTCTTATCATCTTTTTATATATATTTGATTCTGTTCGAATCGGTTATTATTACTTATTTTAAACGTTTTATTTTCTAATTTGGTTGTATATTATTTATCTAACCTATTTCTACCAAAACCGGACAATGGTCTGAATGTTTGGCTTCTGGTAAAATTAGTGCTCTTTTTATTTTATCTTTTAAAGGTTCTGCTGCTAAACAATAGTCAATTCGCCAACCTTTATTGTTGTTTCTTGCATTGGCTCTGTAACTCCACCAACTATAATTATGCGGTTCTTTATTTAGATGACGAAACGTATCAATCATTCCTGTCTTTATAAAACCATCTAACCAAGCACGTTCTTCGGGTAAAAATCCTGATGTTTTTTCGTTTCCTTTTGGATTATGAATATCTATAGCTTCGTGACAGATATTATAATCGCCACAAACAACTAAATGCGGAATTTCTTGTCGCAAGTTTACGATATAATCCTGAATGTCGTCCATATATTGAAACTTATATCCAAGTCTATCGTTATTAGTTCCGGAAGGCAAATACATGCTCATTACTGAAAGGTTTTCAAAATCTACACGGACATTTCTTCCTTCAAAATCCATACTTTCTATGCCAGTTCCAAAAACAATATTTTTAGGTTCCGTTTTACATAAAATGGCGACACCACTATATCCTTTTTTTTGTGCAGAAAAATAATATTGATACGAATAACCCGCAGCCGTTATTTCGTCTGTAGGAATTTGATCTTCAGTAGCTTTGATTTCTTGTAAACAAATTACATCTGGGTTAGCGCTTTTTAGCCAGTCAATAAACCCTTTGGATATGGCTGCTCTAATTCCGTTTACATTGTAAGAGATAATCTTCATTAACTATTTTAATCGTTACATGTTATAAAACTTTTAAAATTATAACAAAAGCATTTCTTTATGTTATATATTTAAAATCCAATTCTCAAAAGTAGAAAAAGTTTTCAATAAAATGTATGATTAAATGAGTAATTTATAAAAAATTTAGCAAAAAATGGCAATTATTAAATTGTTGGCAATTGTTTAATCAAGATATAAAGAAATTGAATAGAATTGTTATCTTTGTTTCTCTGTCAAAACACAAATAAATGGGATTAGTTACTGCAAAAGAAGTAGCGAAAGCGATAAAAACGGATAAGTATGGTTTTGTTGGAACTTTTTCTGGGTGGTTACTCATGAAAGTTCTCAAAATTTCTACACTCAATAAAATATACAATCGAAATAAACATTTAAGTGATTTAGAGTTTTTGAATGCTATTTTAGATGAGTTTCAAATTAAATTCGAAATTCCGGAAGAAGATTTAAAACGTTTACCAAAAGAGGGCGCTTACATTACCATTTCTAATCATCCTTTAGGTGGAATTGATGGTATTTTATTATTGAAATTAATGTTAGAACGCGAACCTAATTTCAAAATAATTGCCAATTTTTTATTGCACAGAATTGAACCGATGAAACCGTACATTATGCCGGTAAATCCGTTTGAAAATCATAAAGACGCTAAATCGAGTGTAATTGGAATAAAAGAAACATTACGTCATTTGAGCGATGGAAAACCTTTAGGAATTTTTCCTGCGGGAGAAGTTTCCACTTATAAAGATGGTAAATTAATTGTAGATAAACCTTGGGAAGAAGGTGCCTTAAAAATTATTAAAAAAGCAAAAGTACCAGTTGTCCCTATTTATTTTCACGCACAAAACAGCAAGTTATTTTATAGTTTATCCAAATTAAACGAAACGTTACGAACGGCAAAATTACCAAGCGAATTACTAACTCAGAAAAACCGAGTAATTAAAGTTAGAATTGGAAAACCCATTTCGGTTAATGAATTGAATGAATACGAAAGTATTCCAGAATTAGGAAATTTTTTAAGAAAGAAAACTTATATGCTTTCTAATTCGTTTGAGGAAGAAAACTTTAAGTTGACATTTCCCAAATTTACCAGTCCGAAAGCAGCGAAACAAATTGTAAAACCTGCCAATCACGAACAAATTATTGAGGAAATTAATTTCTTAAAAGAAGGCGATTATCAATTATTACAAAGTAAAAACTATAAAGTATTTTTAGTTACTGCAGAAAAAATTCCAAATATTCTTCACGAAATTGGTCGTTTACGTGAAATCACCTTCAGAGAAGTAGGTGAAGGCACGAATGAAGCGATTGATTTAGACAAATTTGATCAATACTATCACCATATGTTTTTATGGGATGATGATGCTCAAATGATTGCCGGAGCATATAGAATGGGATTTGGCTCTAAAATATTTCCAAAATACGGTTTAGAAGGTTTTTATTTAAATGAACTATTTAAATTTGAACCCGAATTAAATGATATGATGAGTCAATCTATTGAAATGGGAAGGGCTTTTATTATTTCGCAATACCAACAAAAACCAATGCCATTGTTTTTACTTTGGAAAGGAATTGTGCATACGACATTACATTATCCAGAACATAAATTTTTAATTGGTGGTGTGAGTATTAGTAATCAGTTTTCTGAATTTTCAAAATCGTTAATGATTGAATTTATGAAATCTAATTATTATGACCCGTATGTAGCGCAATATATTAAACCGAAAAAAGAGTTTAAGGTAAAATTAAAAGACGCAGATAAAGATTTCGTTTTCAATGAAACTGAAGCCGACTTAAATAAATTTGATAAAATTATAGATGAAATTGAACCAGGTTCGTTACGATTGCCCGTTTTAATTAAAAAATACATCAAACAAAACGCTAAAGTTGTGGCGTTTAATGTTGACCCAATGTTTAATAATGCCATTGATGGATTGATGTATATTAAAATTTCAGATATTCCAGAAAGCACGGTTAAGCCTGTAATGGAAGAATTTCAAGCCGAATTAGAAAGAAAACATAAAGGCTAATTAAAAATTATTAATTAGCCTTTAGTTTATATTTTAATAAATATATTATTTTGAATCTTCGCCATAATTATTTGGCCCTTTAGTCCCTTCAGTACAAAAAAGCACTAATAACCAAATACTTCCTATTAAAGGAATTAAAGCGATAAACATAAACCATCCGCTTTTGTTTACATCGTGAAGTCTTCTTACTGCAGCAGCTAATCCTGGAATAAATACAGCTAACGCATACAATAAATAAAGCCATCCATAAGGAATTGGCTCAAAATTTAATCCTAATAGATTATCTAAAATCATTGCTGAAATAGCAAAAATCATATTAAATAAAACGAAGTACCAATATTCTGATCTTCTTGCTCTACCATTGAAATTTGCATAGTTGTCAGTTACAACTTTTTTGTACCATTGAAACATAATTATTAATTTTAAAGATTTTTTATAACAATATTATGAAATTTTTATGAAAATAAAAATATTATTCTCGGTTTTTAGCAACATTTTCTTTAAATTCATTAAATGCTTCTTTTGAAAGGATTAAAGTATTATTGCCAAATAGACTGCTTTAATATGGAATCTAAATTATTGTCTTTGATGTAAAAAAACAATCTAATTAAGTGATAGATTCCTAATAATACTCCAATAAAATAAGCAAGCTTCATACTGTAAAATAATTTATCAAAAAATGGTTTTTTATAAATTAATTCTGCAATAAGTTTAAACAAAACCAAGAGACAAAAAAAGACAAAAAGTGGTCCAAATAGATGATGAAATAAACTTCTATAAATATCCCCTTCGTAAAAATATACAATAGATTTTGTAATTCCACATCCTGGACACGGAAAACCAGTTAACATTTTGAACGGACATAGAGATTGTTCGTTATCTAAATTCCCGGAATTATTTTGTTGTATAAAAAAAGGAACAATTAGTGTTACTAGTACACCAATTATCCCTAATATTCTATTTTTTATAAACGGCTTAATTGTATAATTTATTTATATCACCTTGAATAATCATTGCTGAAACCATTGGAAAGAAAAAACCTAAAATTAATAAAAGTGCTGATTCATCTTTTTGAGGTTGACCCGTTAATTCGTATATTTTCGGCAGAGCTTCTTTTCCTGCTACCCAATAATAATATAAATTAATTGGCATACAGCATCCCGCTAATATAGCAACTGGTGAAGATATAACTTCTTTTCCTGCAGCGGCATTCATTACTTCAGCGGCTTTTATGTTCCAATAAATCAAGTACAATCCGCAAGTTAAAATTCCAAAAATTAACACCAATACTGGATCTACTTTAAATACGGGGAGATTTGGTTTTGGGTTATTCCACTCCTCTTGTTTTGTAACTTCATTCATAATTTTATAGTTTTAGTTTTTGATTAGATGTATATTTTTTTATTTTGTTACATACACTCTTAAAATTTTATCTACAATAACTTGAGCAAGTTTTTCTTTACTTTCAAATGTCCAACCAGCAATATGTGGTGTTAAAATAACATTTTGGGCTTGTAATAAATAATCAAATGCTTCTGGTTTTTCGCCTTCAAATAAGGTTTCAAAAGATAGTTTTTCGTATTCTAAAACATCTAAACCCGCGCCTAAAATTTTACCGGATTGTAAAGCAGAAACTAAATCGGTAGTGACTACACTTTTTCCTCTTGCGGTATTTATTAACCAAAATGGTTTTGAGAATTGATTGATAAACGAAGTGTTTACCATTTTATCTGTTTCTGGTGTCCACGGAATGTGTAAACTTAAGACATCTGCTTTTTGTTGTATTTCTTGTAAGGAAACTTGTTTCGCATTTTCATCGCCTTTATTTGGTAAAATGTCATAACACAAAACTTCTACATCAAAACCGCTTAGTTTTTTTGCGAAAGATTTTCCCATATTTCCATACCCAATAATCCCAACTGTTTTTCCGTCTAATTCTGTTCCGCGATTGCTTTCACGATTCCATTGTCCGGATTTCACTTCCTTATCGGCATTATTTAATTTATTGAATAGTGACAAAAGCATTCCTAAAGCGTGTTCGCCAACAGCTGAAGCGTTTCCTTCTGGAGCGGCAATTAGCTTTATGTTTTTACTTTCGGCATTTTCACAATCGATACTTTCTAAACCGGCACCTACACGTGCAATGAATTGTAAGTTTTTTGCTTTATCAATAAAGGTTTTATCAATTTTAAATCGGCTTCTAATTACAATTCCGTGATAGTTTTCTATTTTACTTTCTACTTCTTCTTTAGTGGAAGTATAATCTGCTTCATTAATGAAACCTGCCTTTTCTAATTGCTCCCAAAGCAACGGATGATTGGTGTCAAGATGAAGAATTTTAATTGTAGAAATAGTTTGCATAGAATTCATTTTGAAAACGGAAAGTTAGATTATTTCGAAGAGATTCGCAATTTTTTCAATAAGAAACACGTAAACTCGAACACAGATTGACACAGATTTCACTAATTTACAAAACGAAAATAGTTCTTGAGACCCTTTCAAGGTGACAAACTAAACGATGATTTTAGGAATACAGATGTTAATAATTTGAATCAAAAATCTTAAGAAATTAGTTTATTGACCTACTAAAGCATTATCGTAATTTGCATACACTTCTTTTACTTGATTGAAAATATCAAATAATTCGTTGTGTCCGTCGGTGGTAACTAAGCGCTGTTTGTATTGTTTGAAATCTTGAATGCCTTTGAAATAATTGGTGTAATGACGACGCATTTCTACAATTCCAACGCGTTCACCTTTCCATTCCATTGACCAGATTAAGTGATTTTGAGCGGCTTCTACTCTGTCTGCAACAGTTGGTGGGGCTAATTTTTCACCTGTTTTGAAAAAATGCTTGATTTCGTTAAAAATCCAAGGGTAACCAATGGCCGCACGACCAATCATCATACCGTCTAAACCAAATTTATTTTTATATTCTAACGCTTTTTCTGGAGAATCGATATCGCCATTTCCGAAGATAGGCATAGAAATTCGTGGATTGTTTTTAATACGTTCAATATGCGTCCAGTCGGAATGTCCTTTATACATTTGAGCACGCGTTCTGGCGTGAACGGTTAAAGCTTGTACGCCAATATCTTGCAAACGTTCGGCTACTTCATCAATATTTATAGAACTTTCGTCCCAACCCAAACGGGTTTTTACAGTAACGGGTAAATGTGTAGATTTGATAACGGCTTTGGTTAATCGCACCATTAAGTCGATGTCTTTTAAAACTCCTGCGCCAGCACCTTTACACACCACTTTTTTAACGGGGCAACCAAAATTAATATCTACCAAATCTGGTTGAACCGTTTCTACAATTTTTGCAGAAAGTGCCATTGCTTCTTCGTCACCACCAAATATTTGAATACCAACTGGTCGTTCGTAATCGAAAATATCTAATTTCATTCTGCTTTTCATTGCATCACGAATTAAACCTTCAGAGGAAATAAATTCAGAATACATTAAATCTGCTCCGTGCATTTTGCACAAACGGCGAAATGGCGGATCGCTTACATCTTCCATAGGTGCAAGAAGTAAAGGATAATCGGGCAAAATTATGTTTCCTATTTTTGGCATAGTGCAAAGGTAGTACAAAAGTTTATTTTAAACACATAGGCATATAGATTTTTGGAAATCGTTTAGACGCTTTGCTCAAAATAGTTAACAATAGATTGCGTTAAAAATCTGTGTGAATCTGTGTAATCCGTGGTAAAAAAAACACATAGACATTTTAATGAATACACAGATTAAACAGATTTTCGCTGAAAGTTTTTTGAAAACAATTGTTGTGTTTTAGCCCCGATAGGAGCGGCATCTTTTTCTTTTGTTGCCTTCGAGTACCTGAGGCAACAAAAGAAAAAATATAGCGGATAGCGGGACCGAAAGTCTTCTGGAAATAAGGGTTTTGCTCCTAAAAATTATTTAGGTTTTAACCAACTTTTTGGATTTAGAACCGTTGTATTCTGATTGATAACAAATTTTAATACCGAATTTCCTTTGGCATTTGTTTTTATTTTACCCAACGTTTGTTTTGCCGAAACTTTATTTCCTACAGAAACCGAAACGCTACTTAAATTACTATATGCGGTAAAGAAATCTCCGTGACGCACCAGTACCGTATAAGTATTTGTAGTTTGAGACACTTGTACGCCTGATACTTCACCAGCAAAAACGGCACGTGCCGAAGAACCTGAATCCGTAGTGATGTCGATTCCACTGTTATGAATCACAATATTGCTATAATCTGGATGTGGCTGATCTCCGTATCCAGTGGAAATATATCCTTTTTCTGTTGGCCAAGGCAATTGCCCTTTGTTGGCTTTAAAACTATCTGAAGATAATTTTCCTTCAGGTGTTAATTCAATTTTTGTAGAAGAAACCGGTGCAGTTTTCACAGGCGCGGTATTCCCTGAAGCAGTTGCTGCGGCCTTTTTCTTTGCAGCATTTTTCTTATTTTCAGCAGCAATCGCATCGTTAATCATTTTCTTGATTTTTTTATCGATAGCTTTTGATTCTTTTTGTTTTGCGGCTATATCTGCAGTAATTTTTTTCTTGTCTTTTTGTATAAGTTTTGCCGTTTCTACTTTTTCTTGTTTTAGTTTTTCGTGTTCGGCTTTGATTTTTGTTTTTTCAACAATAACCACTTCTTTTTCTTTTTTATTTGTTTGTAATTCGCCAACAGCGACACCTAATCGGGCTTGTTTTACTTTAATTTCTTCGGCTTGACGTTTTCTGTACCCTGCATATTGTTTCATATATTGCACACGCTTGTAGGCTTGCAAAAAACTTGTAGAAGACAATACGAACATAAATCGGCTTTGTTCAGAGCGACTTTTGTATGATTTCACAATCATTTTTGCATAATCTTCCTTCATTATTATTAAGTCTTTATTTAACTTATTAATTTCTAATTGTGTTAAATAAATATTGTCGTCTAAAATTCGTGCTTGTTTGGCGATTGTAGAAATTATTTTTTCTGAAATTTTAATTTGGGCATCTTGTCCCGCAATTTCTTTCAAAACGGATTTTTCTTTTTTCTTTTCGTTCTGAAGTTTAGTTTTTGCTTCAGACAATTCTTTTTGTAATTGTTCTTTTCTTTGTTCTAATTTTTCTTTCTCATCAATTTGTGCCATTGCTGAAAAGGAAAAAAAGAGTACGAATAGGGATAAAAGAAATTTGTTCATGCTTGATATTTTTTACAAAATTAATCTATTTTTATTTGAGAATAACCATCTGGGATAGAATATGGATACGATAATGATTCATTAAACGTAATTTTTTTATATTCCACATTAATTTTTACTTGATTTTGTTGGTTGGCAATAATAGAAACGCCAGTTGGCATAAATATATTGTCTTGATTACTAAAAGATGGATAGTTCACTAAAACATTTCTGTTTTTTGAAATTTGATTGATAAATTGCTCTTTTAATAAATAATTTGCGGTTTCAAAACGAAATAACTTCTCAATATCAGCTTGTTTTTTTGATTTTAATTGTACTAAATTATTTGCAATTTCTGCAATAAAAACTTCTTTAGTTAAATCATCGATAGGACGTCCTAACAACAAATTCTGCACTTTTTGAAAATCTAAATCAGTGCCTAACATTTTAGCTAAAATAGAATAGTCACCATCAAAAAAAGTTCCGTTAGCCTTTTCGTAATAACTAACTCTTGTTGGTGTTATAAGTGCTTTTGCCATTGGAATTCCGAAAAACTTAAGATTAATCCAAATGATTTCATCTTTTTTAATTCGGATATCGGCACCAATAGAAATAGATTGTTTTTGGTCTTCATAATCCGCAGCAGAACGAATAGAAACCGTTTGAAAATTCAACGTATTTTGATAATGCTTTTCAATAATTGCTTTCGCTTTATTATCAACCACGGCTTCTTTAGTAACGGTTTGTTCTACGACTGTTTTTTTCGTTTTACACGAAGCTAAAACGACTACTAATATTAAAAATGTAAAAAGTTTTTTCATGTTATTTTTTAGAAATTGCATCTAATCTTTTTTGATAGGTTTGTTTCATTTTTAAATCCGATAATCCATCGGCGCAAATTATAAATTGCTTGCAAAATCCGGCTTCTAAATTTGGATCATCAATAACATAATCAATTCCCATTTCTAAAAAATCTTTTGCTTTTTTAAAATTTTTCAAGTTGTTATTTCCTTTTGCGGCGTAATAATACAAATTGGCTTTGGTTGGAAATAAATCGATGCAAACCTCTGATTTTTTTGCCATTTTTTCAAATTGCTTATTGAAATCATAAATATTCAAAAGTAAATCAATTGCTTCAATGTCGTTTGAATTGGATTTTTCGATGTACTTCTGTGCCAATTCGAAATTATTTTTGTTATAGAAAAATTTTCCTAATTCTTTATTTACATCCATACCCACATTATTGTCGAAATATGAAATGCTATTGTCAATTTCTACAAGTAATTGCGGATTTTTTGTGGCAAATATTAAGTACTCGTTTAAAACACGTTGCTTAATTTTAAAATCAATTTTACTGCTTTTTACAACTCTTTTGTAAGAATCTGTTGCTTTTGAAATGTCATTCGCTTGAATATGAAATTTAACTAAACTAACGTGTGCTAAATCAGAATTTGGCAGCTCTTTTTCTAACAACAAAGCTGTTTGAAATGCTTTATCTTCTTGATTGTTTACAGAATAGGCATAAATTAAATCGATATAATTTTGTTCTGCTTTAGGGTTGCTTTTTATGGCCACTTCCAAATCGGTTGTTTTTGGCTTGTTGCCTTTCGACATATTTTGAAGTTGCAATTGGTACATTTCAATTGTTTTAGACAATGTGCCTTTACTTTCGATGTCGTCAATTGCTGTTTTTGCCTTATCAAATTGTTGTGTTGTCATATATAACGATACCAAATCTTCTTTCATATTCGCATCGAAAGTGACTAATTTTTCAACTATAACAATTGCTTTTTCATACGCTTTGGTTTGATAATGTACATCATACAAACCATTCCAATACCAACGTTGTTTGGGCTCTAAATCGACCGCTTTTTGAAACGCATTTTCTGCTTCTATATAATTTTTTTGCGCTAAATAATTTACGCCTAACTGATAATGAATTTCTGGATTTGCAGGTTCTTTTAGCAAACATTTTTGTAAGGCTATAATAGCTTTGTCGTAATTTTCTATAGCTTTTTCTTTTAAAGCATCAAAAAAATTAGTTTCAAATTCATTTTCCGCAGTTTCTACTTCTTCTGGATTTATCTGTCCGAAAGAAATTTGAAAAAGAAAAAGAAAGGCTATTATTTTATACATTTTTTTGTTGTTACACAGAGTTACACAAAGACTTGCGCAAAGTTCCGCAAAATTTATTATTTTGTCTAAAAGATTATAAAAACCTTTTACAATTGATGTTTAGCAAAAATTATTCCATTGTTGAATAGTCACCTAAACTTACGCTCGTAAACTCGCCATTATAATTTACGTGATTTCCAATCATCGCATTATCTAATTTTGCATTTTTAATATGTGAATGCGTTTGAATTAAACTATTTTGAATCTTACTATTTTGAATATGTGACCCTTTTCCGATAGAAACATTTGGTCCAATTATGGAATCAATAAGTTTCACGCCTTCGCCAATAAAACAAGGTGGAATGATTTGTGAATTATCTAAACGCACATCATTAGCTACTAAATCTTCGCCATCTTGATGTAAAAATCCTAACATTCTGTTGTTGGTATCCACTGTAACATCTTTATTTCCGCAATCCATCCATTCATCAACTTTTCCAGGTACGAATTTCATACCTTTTGCCATCATTTGTTTGATGCCATCATTAATTTGGTATTCGCCACCGTGAATAATATTGTTATCTAAAACCGCTTGTAATTCGTTTTTAAGAACGGCAATATCTTTGAAATAATAAATTCCGATAACGGCTAAATCAGATACAAATTCTTTTGGTTTTTCTACTAACTCAATAATTTCATTGGCTTCATTTAAGTTAATTACACCAAATGCTTCTGGTTGATCAACTTGTTTTACCCAAATTACGCTATCGGCAGTTGCGTCTAATTCAAAATCGGCACGGATTAACGTATCTGCGTACGCTATAACTGCAGGTCCAGATAAAGAATCCTTCGCACACATAATAGCGTGACCCGTTCCTAACGCTTCATTTTGGTAATAAATGGTTCCTTTTGCTCCAATTTTTGTAGCAATCGCAAGTAAATCTTTTTCTACTGTTGTTCCGAAACTTTCGTGAATAATAAATGCTACTTCATCAATTGGTTGATTAATTACTTTAGCAATATCTTCTACTAATCGATGTACAATTGGTTTTCCAGCAATTGGAATTAATGGTTTAGGAATGGTTAATGTGTGTGGGCGAAGACGTGAACCACGACCAGCCATTGGTACTATTATTTTCATATTAAGCCCCCTAACCCCCAAAGGGGGAACTCCTATTAGGGGTAAATAGGATTTTATTAATTCAACTTTCAATTATTATTTTACTCCATCTTGTCAATTCCCCCTTTGGGGGTTAGGGGGCTATTTCACTCCCGTACTACCAAATCCGCCTTCTCCGCGAGACGTTTTGGTTAATTCTATTGTTTCTTGCCATTCGGCGCGTTCGTGTTTGGCGATGATTAGTTGCGCGATGCGTTCTCCGTTTTCAATTACAAAATCTTCATTGGATAAATTTACTAAAATCACACCAATTTCACCACGATAATCGGCATCGACTGTTCCAGGTGAATTCAAAACAGTAATCCCTTTTTTAAAAGCCAAACCACTTCTTGGTCGAACTTGCGCTTCATAACCAATTGGTAATTCAATAAAAAGCCCCGTTTTTACTAACGTTCTTTCTAAAGGTTTTAAGATTATTGATTCGGTTAAATTAGCTCGTAAATCCATTCCAGCAGAAGCATTCGTTTCATAGTTAGGTAATGGATGCTGCGATTTATTTATAATTTTTATTTGCATTGTTTTGTTTTTTTACCGCGAAGTCGTAAAATTATTTCACAAAGTTCGCAAGGTTTTATTTATTTTAAGACCGTAAAGTCTGTTTATTTTCGTTTTATTATTTTTAAAATTACTTCTTTTTCATTTTTGTAAATATAATAACTAAAGCCAATGATTGCAAGTATTCCAAAAACAAACGTTTCTCTTAATTCTTGAACATAAAATGATATACAAGCCAAAGTTATGGAAGCAAAAAGATAGGTTAAGATCTTTTTCATTTCGAATGGAATTGGGTATTTTTCTTTTCCTAAATAATACGAAATCACCATCATACTTCCGTAAGCACAAATTGTTGCAATCGCTGAACCTACATAACTCATATTGAATTTTACAATTAAAATATAATTCATACTTAACGTAATAATGGCACCAATAGCTGAAATGTAGGCTCCAATTATTGTTTTATCAATTAGCTTATACCATACCGACAAACTCGTATAAATCCCTAAAAAAAAATTCGCAATTATGATTAAAGGCACTATTGTCATTGCCTCCCAATATTCTTCTTGTCGTACTAAAAAGAATTTTATTACATCTGCAAAAACAACTACAACTAATAAAATTAACGACCCTAAGATGACAAAATACTTTGTAATGGTTGCATACGTTTGAGGCGCATTGGCATTTCCTGCTTGACTGAAGAAAAACGGTTCGATACCCAAAGTATATGCGGTACGAAACAAAACCATAAATAAACCAATTTTATAACAAGCCGAATACGCTCCAACTGCAGCTTTTGCATTTGTAGGATCTAACCATTCTGACAATAAAATTTTATCTAAATGTTCGTTGATTCCAAAAGCCAAACCTGCAAAAAGAATTGGCCAACCATAATGAAGCATTTTTTTCCATAAATCGGTATTGAAAAACCAATTGGGTTTAAAATAATGCGGCATAAACAATACAAAAGTAAACAAACTCGCCATTAATTGTGACAAGAAAACATACCCAATTTGATAGTCTTCTACATAAAAAGTATTCCAAAAACCTTGTGGATTGGCTTGTGCTAATTTGGGTAAAATAGCTAACAAAAATACGTTTAAAAGCAGATAGATTACAACATTAGAAATTTTTAATAACGAATATCTAATAGGTCTCTGATCTGCGCGAAGCTTAGAAAACGGAATAATTACAAGTGTATCGAAAGCTAAAATCCAAATGGCGTAGTTTATGTATTCTTTATCTATATTTAAAAAACCAGCAAGTGTTTTCTGAAATAAAAGGGCAATACACAAAAACAAAATGGTGCTCCAAAAGATAGAAACCGTTGCTGTACTAACGACTTCTTTTTTATGTTGTTTAGAAATTTCGCTGGTGCTTGTGTCTTCTTTATGATAAAATCTAAAAAAAGCCGTTTCCATTCCGTAAGATAAAATAACATTGAAAAAAATCATATAGGCAAACAAAATTGTTATTTCACCATACATCTCTGGTTTCGGCATATAAGAAGTATGCAAACCCACCAATAAAAAACTCATCACACGGGGTAATACCGTTGCAATGCCGTAAATTAGGGTTTGTTTTAAAAGGCTTCTTTTTGAGCTCAATTTATTTTATTTTAAAGAACAAAAATAGTTAATTATTTATTGGTTTTGCAGAAGGATAGGCTAACATTGGTAATTCTTTTACATCTTCAATGATAATGGTGCTTTCCTTACTATTAATTTTTAAGAAAACCTTTGCTTGATTGGGTTTTAAATTTGTTTTTATTGTAGGTGTTGGAATCGTTTCAGACTCATTATCAAATGTTTTAATTGACGCTTGATAGGATAAATCATTTAATTTTGTGATATTTCCTTCTCTATTTTGAAATTTAATTTTTATAATTTCTGTGTTTTTTGGTACTGGTTTTTTTAATGTAATGTTTAAAATAGTTCCGCCTCCAGCACCTTTTACGCCACCAACCCAATTTTGATATGTAATTTTTTCAATATATTGTTTGGTTTCTTGTTGTGCTTTATTAGAAGAACAAGAAACTAAATTCAAAAACGCTATTGCGAGAAGTCCAATTATTTTCATTTTTTTTTAATTCAATATTTTTACAAAATGGAATCCTTTTGGTTGAAATCCGTGATTGATATAAAATTTTCCAGCGGTAAAATTGGTAGTAAACGCATCTAAAACAATCTGATTAGCACCTTCTTTTTCAGCAATTTTGTGTACTTCTTTAATTAAAATATCACCAATTTTTTGCCCTCTAAAATCTTCATCAACCACAAAACTATCAATTTCTATGTATTTCCCAGACCATAATTTTGTAGCTATCCAAACACCGGTTAACGCTATTGTTTTATTATTTTTAGTAACAATAACTTGTTGGTAGTTGGCTTTAAGCATTTCATCTAAAAGCGTGCCATATTTTTCAACGGTAAAATCAGGATATAATTGTTTTACAATATCCAAATGCGCTAACATTTCGGCTTTTTGAGTTAAAATACGAATTTCCATTACTTTTTATCTACTAAATTTTCATTAAATAAATCCAAAATTCTTCGGTATTCATCTACCCAAGAATAGGTTTTTTGAAATCCGTGTGCTTCTACTGGAAAAACGGCTAAATCCCAATCTTTTTTACCAAGTTCAATAAAACGTTGTGTCATTCTAACAATGTCTTGAAATTGTACGTTGTCATCTACCATTCCGTGAAGCATTAACAACTTGTCTTGTAAATTATCAGCAAAATAAATTGGCGAACTTTTTTTGAAAGCTTCCGGGTCTGTTTCAGGAAAATTTAAAATATTAGCGGTGTAGCCTTGGTTGTAATGCGCCCAATCGGTAACCGAACGTAATGCTGCACCTGCTTTAAATTCGCCAGGTTTCGTTAATAATCCCATAAGCGTTATAAATCCGCCATAAGAACCACCGTAGATTCCTACTTTATTAGCATCAATGCCTAATTTTTCTACTAAATATTTTTTCCCATCTAATTGATCCGACAAATCTAAACCACCCATATGGCGGTAAATTCCAGTTCTGAAATCGCGTCCATAACCATCACTTGCACGGTAATCGATATCTAAAACGGTGTAGCCTAAATCAGATAAAAGATTATGAAACATATATTCTCTGTGATAGGTGCTCCAATACTTATGCGCATTTTGTAAATATCCTGCCCCGTGAACAAATATAACAGCCGCTTTATTTTTATTTTCTACTTTTGGATTATAAACTCTGGCGAAAACATCCGTTCCATCAGTTGCTTTAAAAGAAATAACTTCCGGCTTTTTCCAATTATATTTTTTGAAAGCATCCGAAGTTGAAAACGTAATTTGTTTTAAAGTAGGATTAGCTTTATTATCCGCCATAAAAATTTCCCAAGGCGTATTACCATTTGAATACCGAATGGCTAATTTGGTTTCATCTGGTGATACTTCAATTTCATACGCGCCATCATTGGTTAAAATTGGTGTTTTTTTACCAGACGAAATATCTAATTTATAGAAAGAACGATTTCCAGGATGGGTTTCGGTACTTGTAATATAAAAAGAATTAGACAATTTTGATAAAACTACATCGCGAACTTCCCATTTACCTTGTGTTAGTTGTGTTTTCTTTTTTGTTTCCAAATTGAAAGTGTACAAATGAGAAAAACCAGTTGCTTCAGATTGAAAATAAATGGTTTTGTTGTCGGCTAAAAAACCTAACGTTCCATTGCTGAAATTGTACCCTGGAATTCCAGGTCCGCCAATCCAAGCTTCATCGTGTTGGTGCTCTAATTCTGAAACCGTTGCGTCATTTAGGTTTAATTGAAGAATCCAACGGTCTTTATTATCTAAACTTCTGGCTTCAAAAACAGCTAAATTTCCCAATGCATTGTATATTGGCGCTTGTATCGTAATTGCTTTTTCTACAGGTTCTAAATTTTTTAAATTATCGTATTCTTGATAGTATTTTGGAAAGGTTTTTATACCTGTTAGATTTGAAAATGAAATTGGCATTACCGTATCTTTCTCGATATGATACACATACATTTTATGCTTGCTATTGTTATTTATAGATACTTTTTCACGTGCCGATTTGTTTTTAGTATATCCATCACTCGTAATGAAGTTTTCAACTTTTGTATCTTTTGTAGTTGGATATTCAGAAATAGTATAGGTAACGAATTTTCCACTTGGGTTAATTTTTACTGATTCTAATGCATTCGTACCATATAAAATCTCCGAAGGAAATTTAAGTTTGTTTTCTGCGGCGCGTTTTTTATTCCATTCCGATTTTGCACTTTCTTGGTTTACAAACTGAAATAATTCTTTTTGTTGGTCATTCAGAAAAGACGTTTTATTGGTTTCTGAAGAAGTTGTTCCAGATTTAAAATTGGTAAGTTGTAACAATTGAAAATTCGTTACATTCAATTGAAATATGTTTTTATTTTGTTGAAAATAAATGATGTTTTGATTTGTACTTCTTTGAACAGAATTGATGTTTGAAGTCGTTTGGTAAAGCAGCTTATTTTCTTTCGTTTTTTTATGATATGAAAATAAGGTGCCTTGATTTATATAATACATTATATCATATTTTTCTTGCCCTTGATATTGAATTTCCGAAAAACGGAACCCTTCATTTGAAAGTAACTTTGGTGCTGTGAAACCAGATTGCCAATAATAGGTTGTATCGCCTAAGTCATTATTCGGATTCCACTCAAAATAAATGGTTTTCCCGTCTACAGACCAGCGTTGATTAGAAGGTTGATGACCAATAAATTCGTTACCTTTCATTATCTCTTCTAATTGAAGATTTTGTGAAAATACAAGAGAACTGAAAATAAAAAATAGGGCTGTAAAAATGATTTTCATAACGTTTTAAGGATTTAAGAAGTTAAGGATTTTAAGCTCGTAACTTTCAATTAAAGACCGAAAACCAAAAGTACAAAACAAACTTTAAATTAAGTCTTAAAACCCAAATTTCTTAAAACCACTATTATGCAATTGGTAACTTATTTACCTAATTCTTCTATTGGTTTATTTGCTTGTGAATTACTTATTAATATGGCATAATCAAAATAATCCGTTGTTGTTTTACCTTTTAAATCATTTTTATTTGATTTTTTAAGAAACAATTTAATTTCCATCAAATCCGTTTGATTTTTTTTATATGGTGAATTTTCATTATTCAAACGATAAAGCGTTAAATTTGATAATCTGTTATTTTTAAGTTTATTTATACCTTTAAAATATTCTTTCCAATAATCTCCAATGCCAAAACCACCTTCAGTTGTGTAGCCAATATAATTCTTTTTTTCGTCGTATTTGAAATCCCAGAGTACTCTGCTTTTAGTTAAAAATCCTGCAATTGAAATAATTTCTTCTTTATTATAAATGTTATTTTCTATTAATCTTGTGAAAAATGATGGATAATTATTTTCTCTGTCTTTTTCAATATGAAAAAATCCCATTCTTACAAATTGAGGATTAGATTTAAAATCATACAAACTATTTAAAAATAAATAATTATCATAAATTGTTTTTTCTCTGTCTCTTTTTTTAAATGTTAGATTTATATTTTCAATTAAGTTGTCCGTAATATTTTTATTATTTGATATTGATTGAAAATATGTTTTATCATTTTCATAATCAAATATAAAGTCTTTTAAAATATTTTTAGAATAACTGTCATAATTTGGCGAAAAATCTGTCGTATCAATTTTCACCATTTCCACTAAATTGTCGTATGACTTATATTTTCCTTTTTCTATTTGGAATAATTCAATCAAAAGTCTTGAAGTATACTTATAAGTTACAATAATGTCAACTCCGAGAACTTCAATTTTGTCTTTTGCTAATTGATTATCATTGATTTCTTTAATTTTTTTCCATTTATTATAAGTTTCTATAGATTTTTCTTGTGGCACTCTATTTCCATAATGCTTCACCAAGTCTTTTAATAAAATTGTGTCGCCTGATTTTAAATATTGGTTAAAAAAATACGCAATTCCAAAATCAGTTTCTGGTAAATAATATTTTATATTTTTATTTTGAATTAGTTTTTGAAGTAAAATATTTTCGGCATTTTCTGTTTCCAGACTTCCGTGATACGCACCAAATCCAATTATTTTAAAATTCTTTTGAGGAAATTCAAAATTTGATGTCAATAAATCAAAACGATTGTTCTTTAAATATTCATTCTTTGATTGAGAAAATGCTGATTGAATAAATACAATCAACAATACAAATATTTTAATTTTCATCTTATTTAGTATATTTTAAATTAACTATCGTACAACAAATCGGTTTATACAAATATATATATTTTTTGCCACGGATTAAACTGATTAAAAGGATTTAAAATTTATGCCAACATAATTTAGCAATTGGTACAAATAAAAAAAGTCCCAATAAATTGGGACTTTAAGAAGTTATAAAACAGTAAATAAAATTAATTATTTAATGCTTCCGCACCACCAACAATTTCTAAGATTTCTCCAGTAATTGCAGCTTGACGTGCTTTGTTATATGTTAATTTCAATTGATTTCTTAAATCAGTTGCGTTATCTGTTGCTTTGTGCATTGCCGTCATACGTGCACCGTGCTCTGCAGCAAATGAATCTCTAACCGCTTTGTATAATTGAGTTTTTAACGATTTTGGTATTAATTCTAATACAATTTCTTCTTTCGAAGGCTCAAAAATATAGTCAGATGAAATAGCAGCAGCGCCTTTAATTGGTGCTAATGGTAAAAATTGTTCGTTTACTACAACTTGAGTTGCCGCATTTACAAACTGATTGTAAACCAATTCTACTTTATCGTATTCACCATCTAAAAATAAATGCGTTAATGATTGAGCAATTTCAGCTGTGTTATCAAAAGTTAAATCGTCAAAAATGTCACTTCTATTAGCAATTACATAGTTTGTTTTATGTAAACCATCATTTGCTTTTTTACCAATGGCAAAAATACCAACATTATCGTGACCGTATTTTTCAGTTAAAATTTTAACTTGTTTTAATACATTTGAATTTAATGCGCCACACAAACCTCTATTTGAAGTTATAGCCACTACTAAAACTTTTTTTACTTCTCTTTGAGTCGTATAATTAGCAGCAACATCACCTTCTAAAGAAGCACTTAAACTTTGAATTAACTCGGTTAATTTTTCAGAATAAGGACGCATTGCAGTAATAGCATCTTGCGCTTTTTTTAATTTAGCCGCCGAAACCATTTTCATAGCAGAAGTGATTTGCATCGTTGACGATACAGATACAATTCTATTACGTATTTCTTTTAAGTTTGCCATTTTTATTGGGTATTGGGAGTTGGGTTTATGGTGTTGGGTATCGGTTTTACCTAATACCCAAGACCTTTTACCTTTTACCTAATTAATTAGTATTTTGCAGAAATTTCTTTTGCAGCAGCTTCAAGTACATTTGTGATATTATCATCAAATTTACCAGCTTTTAATGCATCTAAAACGTCTTTATGTTTTAAGCTTAAGAATTGTAAATAATCTTTTTCAAATTCTTTTACTTTATTTACAGGAACATTTCTTAATAAGTTTTTCGTTCCGGCATAAATAATTGCTACTTGATTTTCAACAGCAAACGGATCATTTAAACCTTGTTTTAAGATTTCCACGTTACGTTTACCTTTTTCAATTACATTTAAAGTAACCGCATCTAAGTCAGATCCAAATTTCGCGAAAGCTTCTAATTCACGGAATTGTGCTTGGTCTAATTTTAAAGTACCAGATACTTTTTTCATTGATTTAATTTGCGCATTACCTCCAACACGAGATACAGAAATACCTACGTTAATTGCAGGACGAACCCCAGAGTTGAATAAATCTCCATCTAAGAAAATTTGTCCATCCGTAATCGAAATTACGTTTGTTGGGATATATGCAGAAACGTCACCCGCTTGTGTTTCGATAATTGGTAACGCTGTTAATGAACCACCACCTTTTACAATTCCTTTTAAAGAATCTGGTAAATCATTCATATTTTTAGCAATTTCGTCATCGTTAATTACTTTACAAGCTCTTTCTAATAAACGAGAGTGTAAGTAGAAAACGTCTCCTGGATATGCTTCACGTCCTGGAGGTCTTCTTAATAATAAAGATACTTCACGGTATGCAACGGCTTGCTTAGATAAATCATCATAGATAATTAAAGCAGGACGACCTGAATCACGGAAGTACTCACCAATTGCAGCACCTGCCATAGGAGCATATACTTGCATTGGCGCTGGGTCAGAAGCATTTGCAGCAACAATAACTGTATAAGCCATTGCGCCTTTTTCTTCTAATGTTTTTGCGATTGATGCAACTGTAGACGCTTTTTGTCCGATTGCAACATATATACAGAATACTGGTTGACCAGCATCGTAAAATTCTTTTTGATTTAAGATGGTATCTAAACAAACTGATGATTTACCAGTTTGACGGTCACCAATCACTAATTCACGTTGTCCACGTCCAACAGGAATCATTGCATCGATAGCTTTGATACCAGTTTGTAATGGTTCAGTTACTGGTTGACGGAAAATAACTCCAGGTGCTTTACGCTCTAAAGGCATTTCGTATAAATCGCCACCGATTGGTCCTTTACCATCAATTGGGTTACCTAATGTATCAACCACACGGCCAACCATTTGTTCACCAACTTTTAAAGACGCAATTCTGTTCGTTCTTTTTACGTTAGAACCTTCTTTGATTCCTGTAGATGGTCCTAATAAAACCACACCAACGTTGTCTTCTTCTAAGTTCAATACGATAGCTTCTAATCCGTTATCGAATTGTACTAACTCACCGTACTGCGCATTTGATAAACCATATACACGAGCAATACCATCACCAACTTGTAGTACAGTACCTACTTCTTCTAACGTAGCGCCAGATTGAAAATCTGATAATTGTTTCTTTAATATTGCTGAAATTTCAGCTGGTTTAATTTCTGCCATTTTATATATATTTAATGGTATTTATTTAATATGTAAATTCTCTTTTTAATTGTTGTAATTTGTTTGCTACAGAAGCATTGTATTGTTTGTCGCCAATTCTTAAAACAAAACCTCCAATAATGGAAGCATCTACTACATTTGTAATAGAGATAGTGTTTGAAGAAAATTCTTTCAATTTATTGGTAACCAACACTTCTAATTCGGCAGTTAACGGAACAGCTGTAGTAACAACTGCTTGTTCAATACCGCTTGCAATATCAAATAATGTATTGAATTGTGTTGCAATAGCAGACAAAATTTCAAATCTTTTATTCGCTAATAACAATTGAAACAAACCTTTCGTTTCTGCTTGTAAAGTTGGAAAAATTTCTGTTAATGCATTCATTTTTATCGTTCCGTTTACTATAGGATTTGATAAAAATTCGTGTAATTCTCCGTTTTCTTTAATGGCAGCGCCAATAGTTTTCATATCGTTATTTACAGCAGCAGCATTGTTGCTTTCTGTAGCGATATCTATAATTGCTTTTGCGTATCTAATCGCAGCTCTTGACATAACTTTAGATTAGTTTAATTTAACATCAGCTAACATTTTCTCAACTAATTTAGTTTGAGATTCTTTGTTAGATAATTCTTCTTTTAATAATTTTTCAGCGATTTCTAAAGACAATGAAGACACTTGATTTTTAATTTCAGCAACTGCATTATTTTTTTCGCTTTCGATTGTAGCTTTCGCTTGTTCAATCATCTTCGCACCTTGAGTTTGCGCCTCAGATTTAGCATCAGCAATCATTTTTTCTTTGATAGCAGTTGCTTCTTTAATCATTGTATCTCTTTCAGCACGAGCTTCATCTAATAATTTTTGGTTATCAGATTTTAAAGCCATCATTTCTTTTTTTGCGTTTTCTGCAGAAAGAATTGCTTCTTTAATACCTTCTTCGCGTTCGTTTACTGCATCTAAGATAGGTTTCCAAGCAAACTTTTTAAGTAAAAGGATTAACCCTACGAATAAAACCGTTTGCAAGATAAATAAACCAAATGAAAATTGACCTAATAATTCTTCCATTATATATATTGTTTAATTTTGATTTTCAATGTAAACAATTGTTGCAACCAACCGTTACAACAATTGTTTGTTTTAATTATTTTACTGCGAATAACGCTGCAAAACCAATTCCTTCAATTAACGCTGCTGCAATAAGCATAGCTGTTTGAATTTTTCCAGACGCTTCTGGTTGACGAGCAATAGCATCCATTGCTGATCCACCAATTCTACCGATACCTAAACCAGCACCGATAACGATTAATCCAGCTCCTACAAGGTTAAGAGTTCCTTCCATAATGTATATATATTTAATTAAACATTCAATTTATTAATGAGCCTCATCGTGATGATGCTCTTCTTTTGCGGCTCCAAAATATAGTGCCGTTAACATAGTAAAAATATAAGCTTGTAATAAAGCTACTAAAATTTCTAATATTGATAATACGAAAGCCAACACAAATGATAACGGACTTCCGATTGGACTACTAAACGTATACATTAAAGCAATGATACTCATTAAAACCACGTGACCAGCTAACATATTCGCATACAAACGAATCATTAATGAAAATGGTTTAATAATAGTTCCTAAAAATTCAATTGGCGCTAAAATAATTTTCATTGGAACTGGCACACCTGGCATCCAGAAAATGTGACCCCAATAATTTCCGTTAGCAGTAAACGTTGTAATTAAATATGTAATGATTGCTAACGAAGCGGTAATTGCAATATTTCCTGTTACGTTAACTCCAAGTGGCGTTAAACCAAACATATTTAAAAACCAAATAAAGAAAAACACGGTCAATAAATGACTCATATATTTTTTATAATGTTTCTCTCCAATATTAGGAATTGCGATTTCATCTCTGATGTAAAGTACTAAAGGCTCGAAAAATCTTCCCACTCCAGTAGCAATACCACCATTTTTGCTATATGATTTACCTAAATTTCTAAATATCATAAACATTAATAAAGCAACGATTAAAATCATTACAATGCTCTTTGTGATAGAAAAATCAATAGGTTTTGTATTTGTAGTGTGATGCTTTTCATCAACATTAAAAGTTCCATTTTCGTCTGTGTTATAAATCATTCCATCGTGATGATTTATTTTGAAATATTTTCCGTTTGATTTAGCAACTGCTTCACCGTGGTGAAATTCAGACGACATAAAGAAATGTAATCCGTCTTCCCATAAAATTACTGGTAAAGGGAAACCAATATGTGTTTCGTGACCCGTTTCTTTTCCGTAAGAAAATAAATGAAAATCGTGAGAATCTAATAAGTGATGTTGAATGAATTCCGCTCTTTCTTCTTGTGCTTTTGTTTCTTCAGAAACAACTTCTTTCGTTGCGGTATTTTCATGATTTACAACTTCAGAATGAGCTGGTTTTGCAACATGACTTGTATCTGCATTTGCAAAAGTAACTACTGGCAAAACCGCAAAAATTGTGGCTATAAATAATTGAATTGTTTTTCTTGAAATCAACATAAAATATATATTCTAAAAAATATTGTCCTTAAAATTTTTGCAAAGGTATATTTTTTCTTTAAATTATAATAATAGAAAATTACTTTTTTTACCAAATTATTCAAAATTAAATTGGTTTATTGTTTTTTATTCAAAATACCTATTGTTATAATCGTTTCAATTGCTAAAAAACACATAAAAACAATTAAGCAATTTGTTTTTTCAATTTGATGATTTGGTAAATTTAAAATTGGTTTGATGATGAAATATACTATTCCAGTTTTTACGAAAGTTGCAATCATAAAAACCATTCCCGTGTTGTCAAAACTTTTTTCGGACACTTTTTTTACCAAAAATAAAATCAGGCTTGAAAGTACAAAAAATAATAAAAACAAAATGGCTATTGGAAAATGAAATTTTTCTTGAGCTTGTTTTAATGCAGGCAACAAAAAAACCAAACGATTGATGGCAAATAACGAAAGTGTAAAAAAGAAAATTTGTTTAAAAAACAAGATGTTATTTTTCATTATTGTTGAGTTGGTTGACTTGACGAATTACATTATACATCGCTAAAAAAACACCTACAACTGTAAAAATCTTCACATAATTTTCTGATTGGTATTTTTCATCTAAATATTGACCTAAATAAGCAAACAAAAAAATAACCATTCCCATTTGTGCTGGAATGCTTATTAATTGAATCCATTTATTCAAAGGTTTGTTTTTGTTGTTTTGCATTATTTTTGTTTGGTCAGTATAAACCCTATTTCTAAAAATGGTAGATGATCTAAATTCGATACGTTTTTACTAATAAATCGTTATCTAATTTTTTAGTTATTTAATTTTAGCTAAATATTCTTCAATATTTTTTCTTACCTGAACTACTTTATAATCTTCATTCGAGATAATAATTGGCGTATCTTTTAGTTTGAAATCCTTATGTTCTTTTAGATAATTAGCCACGGATTCTGCAGTTGTTTTATTAATTATTCCGTGTAAAACTATCATATTTTTATCTACATTATAAATGTCATTTGATACTTTAACTTTGCTATCACCAGATTCTTTGGCATATTTATTTAGCTTTTCAATTAAATTTTTATGCGAAACTTCGTTTGGATAATTGGTGATAAAAACCAAATTATATGTTTTCGGTTTTTCTCCAAACTTTAATGATTCAAGAGCCGGAATATCTGAATTTAAAATTGACTCTATTTTTTTGGTTTCAGCGGCTTTTGGATAGTTTTCTACAATTTTTTGTAATGCCTCTTTATATGCTGAAAGTCCGAATAATCTTGCCGAAATTTTTGCTTTCAAAACATCGAATTTAGCATTTAATTCATCACCGTCGTATTTTTTTAACAAAGCATCTATTTCTAAATTTGCTTCTCTAAATAAGCCTTTTTCTACTTTCGTATACAACATATTAAATTCGGAATCCGCTGTAATATCCGCATTTATTGTGGTGTTATTAAAAGCTGAAGCATATCGACTATCTGGATATTCTGAAACGATTTTTTGTTTAAAAACCAGTGCTTTTTCATTTTTTTCAGCACTATATAATTGGTATAAATTATAATAGGTTGGTAAAATCAATTTATTTTCTGGTGTATTTACTAAAATATCTTCAAAAGAAGTTATGGCCAACTTATTTTCTTTAAGTTTTTCTTTAAAAATAGAACCCAATTGAAAACGGGCGTAATTTGCTTCAACATTCAAACTATCAAGTATTTTCGAATCTTTAGGCAACTTATCAATGTAAAAGGCCGTTTTATATTTTGGTTCAGCACCTACTTCATCTATTTTATCAACTGTTTCTTCTTCTGTTTCCTCTTCAGAAGCGTTTTCCGTTTGGTTTTGATTTGATACGGCTATCGTTTTCCAATTGTCTCCATATTTAATATCGCCCCATTTTTTCTTGAAATTAATTTTACCTTGCGCAACCGTTACGGCATTGTAAAAATAAAAATTGCTTTGCATACCCGATGAACTTACAGGTTGTTTTGTTAAAGATTGTTCTAAAACGGGATTTTTAGCCATCGAAATTCCGCCGGCTGAATTTTTATCTTTTGGGTTTAGGTTAT
>NZ_JAGNYF010000020.1:3404-31505 GCF_017985075.1 Flavobacterium sp. | reverse complement strand
GATTGCTTTTTCTTTTGAGTAATGATACCTGCTCCTAATTTCTTTGTTTTGTTTTTCGATAAAAATGAAGCCAAAGCATACGGTTCGAATATTTTGTTTTTCAGAATTATCGTTTTATCAGAAACATCAGAGAGTAATTTTTCATCAAGCAACGGATAACTTGGATTTTTTGGAATATATACTATAGGTTCGACGTCAAATTCAGGTAAATACTTCACAAACTTTAACCAACGCTGTACGCCAGGCCCACCAGCTGGCGGCCAATAATAGGTGATGATTAAAACTTTATTTGCACTCAAAATATTATATTTATATACCCGTCAGGTTTAATATGAATTTATTTTATTTCAGCTAATTTATTATTTTGTTTTCTCCAATAAAAAATCCCTAAACCTATAGCGATAAGCATTAAAAGAGTGGATATTAAAGCAATTGTACTTCCTGTTTTTACAACTTCTGGTTCAAATATAAACTCGATTTTATGTTTTCCTGCTGGAATTTCTAAACCACGTAATACATAATTTACATTTAGTATTTCAACATCTTTTCCGTCAATGGTAGCCTTCCAACCTTTTTCGTAATACATCTCAGAAAACACACCAAAACCGTTTTTAGAGTTATCCGAAACATATTTTAAATGATTGGGTTTGTATGATGTCAACTCAATAGTTGAAGTGGAATCTTTACCTGTTTCAAAATTAAATACACCTTTAGTTAAAGCTGGTTTCATAAAAGTAGCTTCCTCTTTCGTTTTCAACTTATCCAAAGCTTTCATTTCTTCATCGGCAGAACTTACCACTTTCACTTTTGAAACGAACCAAGCATTTCCATTCGCATTAGGGTTGTCTATCTTTTGTGGATTGCCTTCTTCATTGGTTTTTAAAATATACTTTGTATTTAACATATTCCAAACTTCCATATTGTTTTTCGCAATTTGATAATAAAAAACTTCTTGGAATTTTTTAGGTTTAACTGCACTATAACCACCTATTGATTGATGAAAAAATGATGCTCTTGAACTGTTTATATTACCATCCACATCAAAAACCCTATAATGTGTAGTGTCTTCTAATATAATTGCATCCGCTTCAGTAGGTTCGCCAAATGGTCGTTCTATTTGACTTTTCGAAACAAAATCATCGGCTTTAACGTAGTTTTTCGCCACTATAAATAAATCTAAAACCATTACAATTCCAACCAAAAGCACAGTTGTGAATTGTGAAAATGAATTTTTAAGGAATAAAAACATTGTTCCAAAAACTAATAGCAGCAAACCAAATGCTCTATAAACAGAAGAAAAATACATACTTTTTCTATCTTCTATTATTAAATCTAAAACTAATTTTTCAATTTTAGATTCACCATCATTGTAAAATTTAAAATAATATATTCCTAAAACATAAATAAATATTAATAATCCTGCTGTAATTCCAAAACTATAATATAAAGATTTTTTACGTTTTTCTTGATCTTCTACAGACAAGAAACTATGTAATCCTAAAATAGCTAAAGCAGGAAAACATAATTCTAAAATAACTTGAATTGAAGAAACTGACCTAAACTTGTTGTATAAAGGTACATAATCTAAAAAAAACTGTGTTAATCCGTTGAAATTTTTACCAAAGGAAAGAAATAATGAAAACAATATACCTGCTAATAAAGCATATTTTATTTTTCTATTTTCAATAAATAATGCTAATATTCCTAAAAAGAAAACGATTATTCCAATATAAGCTGGAGCTGAAACTCCGGGTTGATCACCCCAATATGTAGAGGCTTGACTGTTTACCATATAAATTGCCTCAGATTCTGGTACACCATTTTCAATGGCGTACTTAACTAATTTTGAATCTTTATCAAATTTGTCACCGCCAGAACCAAATAACTTAGGGGCAATTAAGTTTAAACTTTCAGCAACGCCGTAACTGTATTGCGTAATATAGTCGTAACTCATTGCATTCGTATCCGTTTTCTTTTTGCCGTTTTCATCGAAAGTTAAATTACTATTACTTCTCGTAGAATACTTAGCGTATTCGGCAGTGGCTAACAAGTTTGTAGCATTCGCACCAATAGCTAAAATAGCCCCTAATCCTATAATTGCGAATGATTTGTATAGATGTTTGAAATCTTTTTCTTTAACAATTTCGTAGATATAAAACCCAATTACGAAAGCAAATAAGAACAAGAAATAATACGTCATTTGGAAGTGATTCGCCTGAATTTCTAATCCAGCAGCAAGCATCGTTACAATTCCACCAATCAAATATCGCTTACTAAAAACAAATATAATTCCTGCTAAAACCATTGGGATATAGGCAATAGCGTGCGCTTTTGCATTATGTCCTACTCCTAAAATAATAATTAAATACGTTGAAAAACCAAACGCTAAAGCACCAAAAAAAGCTTGTAAGGGTTTCACTCTTAAACTCATTAATAGGATATAAAAACCTAAGAAATATAAAAATAAATAATCGGCAGGACGCGGTAAAAATCGTAAAACACTATCTAAACTTTTAATATAATTATGAGGATATTTTGCACCTAATTGATACGTTGGCATACCACCAAATGCGCTATTTGTCCAGTACGGCTCTTGATGAAATTCATTTCTAAAGTCGTTTTGTTCTTTTGCCATTCCATTATATAGTGCAATATCAGATTGCATTAATTGTTTTCCAGACAATACCGGATAAAAATAAATAATAGCAATTACTATAAAACCAAAAATGGCATATAAATGTGGTGCAAATTTTTCTAATTTCTTCATGTTACTTCTTAAATTAATATCCTACAAAAATAAAAAAATCTCCGCGTTAACGGAGAAAATTATTCAACTTCTTCATAATCGATGTAATCACCAACTACTTTTTTTTCTTTTTTGGGAACTTCTTGTTTGTTTTCCGATGCGGATTGATAGTTTTGTTGCTGTTGTTCAAACTGCTTTTTAATATGTTCTTCTGCTTTTTTCGCCACTTTTTGCATCAAATACGGTGCTAATAGCCTCATTGCGAACTTAAATAAATAATAAAACAAAATGATGTAGAAAATGGTTCTAATAAATCCCGGCACACTTGCTGTATCCATAATTGTATTTTTTTTGTCAAAAATAAGGAATATATCAAATCTAATACTTAAAATTATGATAAAATATTTACATTTGAATTTTAAAATAATCTTTATGAAGTTTCCCACAAAAGTTGTTTGTATAGCAACAATATTGATAACGTCAATTGCTAATGCACAATATACGGATGAAGTCAACTCAAACCGTCCTGGAAAATCTATGATGGCATTTGCAGTTGGTAAAAGTGTTATTCAAACAGAAACTGGTGTAAATTACATTTCTGAAAACCACGATAAACTGAACTATAGCGCTAAAGGATATTTTGCCGATTTAGCTTTACGTTGGGGATTATTTAAAGAAGAATTGGAGCTTATTGCCGAAATTCAATACCAAAAAGATTCGTATCAAAAATTTGATGTTGCTTCTAACAGAAGTGCCTTACGTCAAACTACTTTTGGGGCAAAATATTTAATTTATGACCCATTTAAAAAAGGACCCGAAAAACCAAGCATCTACAGTTGGAAAGCCAATCATCGATTCAAATGGAAACAATTTATTCCCGCGTTTTCAGCATATGCAGGAGCCAATTTGAACTTTTCTGAAAATAATTTGTTTGCGAATACTTCCGTAGTAGAAGCAAAATTTAGTCCTAAAGTAATGGCGATTGCACAAAACCATTTTGGAGACAGAACGGTTTTAGTAACCAACTTAATTTACAATAAAATAGGAACTGATTTTGCCAGTATCGATTATATTTTAACCGTAACACACGGAATCAATCAAAATTTATCTGTATTTCTTGAAAATCAAGGTTACAATGGCAAATATTATAGTGATGGTATTTTCAGATTAGGTGCAGCATATTTGCATAAAAAAGATATGCAATTTGATGCTTCGATTGGTACCAGTATTAAAAATACTCCAGGTATATTTTATGGTGGCGTTGGTTTCACTTGGCGTTTTACTAAAAATTACAAAGAAGTAAAAATGGACAAGCCCGGCACCAGAAGTAAAATGGATAAGAAAATGGACAAAAAAGCAGCGAAAAACAAAAGAAAAGACGGCGTAGAATAATGATAGAAATTAAAGAAATTTTCTCGAAACAAGAACTGAAAGCATTTGTAACCTTTCCTTTCGAGTTGTATAAAAACAATAAAAACTGGGTGCCACCGCTAATTCAAGAAGAATTAGAGACGTTTGACAAAACCAAAAATCCTGTTTTTAAAACGGCTGATACTCATTTTTATTTGGCTTACAAAAACAATAAAATTGTAGGTCGGGTTGTAGCGATTATCAATTGGGATGAAGTAAACATTTTAGGCAAAAAGAAAGTGCGATTTGGCTGGTTTGATGTCGTTGATGATATTGAAGTTACGAAAGCACTTTTAGATAAAGTAATTGCTTTTGGAAAGGAACATAATTTAGAGAATATTGAAGGTCCTATGGGATTTTCAAATTTGGATAAAGTAGGCTGTTTAATTGATGGTTTCGAAGAAAGAGGTTTAATGATTACTTGGTATAATTTCCCTTATTACGCAATGCATTTTGAACAATTGGGTTATGTTAAAGAGAAAGTATATTTAGAGAGTAAATTTCCTTTTTCAAATATTGATGCTACAAATTTTCAGCGCGTGGCGGATATGATTGAAAAAAGATACGATTTAACCCATTTGAATTTTACAAAAACCAAAAACATTATGCCTTACGTAGACAAAATGTTTACATTATTCAACGGAAGTTATGCGTCCTTGCAATCATTTGTACCAATAAATGATATTCAAATTGAGTATTTTAAAAAGAAATACATTTCGTTTATCAATCCTGAATTTATAAAATTCGTGATGGATAAAGAAGGTAAAATGGTGGCTTTTAGTATTGTAATGCCAGATTTTGCTGAAGCGTTACAAAAAGCAAAAGGAAAACTATTTCCAACAGGATTTTTACATTTATTAAAAGCGAAAAACAAATGTAAAACCGCCGTGTTTTATTTAATTGGCGTTTTACCCGAATACCAAAGTAAAGGCGTAACTGCAATTTTATTTAATGAAAACCACATCAGTTTTAAAAAAATTGGAGTAGAAAATTGTATGCGAACACCTGAATTAGAAGACAATCACGCGATTCACAATTTATGGAAAAATTTCGATCCAGAATATCATAAGAAACGTTGTACGTTTATAAAAGAATTGTAATAAAACTGCTATGGTAACAAAAGAAGATCTTGAGAAAAGATATAGTAATTTATCTAATTCAGAATTATTAGATATTATAGAAAATAAGTTTAGTTATACAGAATTAGCTGTAACAGTTGCAATTGAAGAAATTGGCAATAGAAAAGTAACAGAAGAAGAAATAAAACTCTACAAAGAAAAAAAAGTCATTGAATTTAATACATTAGTACAAAAAAATATTTATGATGATTTATCTCTTATTCAAAAAAATTTATTTTTCTTTATTTGGATTCCCTATATAAATTTTTTTATTAAAAGAAGATTTTTAGATGACGAAGCTGAACTTAAATTAATACAAGCAAATTATTATTCTTGGTTTGGTTTCATAACCTTCGCAATCACTACATTTATCGGTAATTATCTTCATCTTTCAGACAACTCTATAATACTTTGGCTAATATGTTTTCCAATAGCCTATTATTATGATGAATATTTTAATAGACAGAATCAAATAAGAAAATTACAAAGAATGTTTCCAACTTCAAATGAAGAAAATGTTAATGATGATTTAGATATTCATAAAAAATAGAAATTAATAAAAAAGAAAATAGAACTAACAAAAACACATACAAAATGGACTTAATGGGAATGATGGGTAAATTAAAAGAAACCCAACAAAAAATGGAAGAAACTAAAAACAGATTAAACAGCGTTTTAGTGGACGAGCAAAGTAACGACGGTTTATTACAAGTAACACTAACAGCTAACAGAGAAATTAAAAACTTCAAAATTTCCGATGAATTACTTCAAGATAAAGAAATGTTAGAAGATTATTTAGTTACCGTTTTAAACAAAGCCATTGCAAAAGCAACAAACGTAAACGAAGCCGAAATGGCTGCCGTAGCCCAGTCTGGGATGCCAAGTATTCCTGGAATGGATATGTTTAAATAAATTTATTTTCTTAAAAATTGAACTATCTCATTACTATTATCGGACCCACTGCTATTGGAAAAACATCCTTAAGTATTGCTTTGGCACAACATTTTGGTTGCGAAATCATTTCGTGCGATAGTCGACAATTTTTTAAAGAAATGAAAATTGGTACAGCTGTGCCTTCGGATGATGAATTAGCCGCAGCACCTCATCATTTTATTCAAAATAAATCGATTTTAGAACACTATTCTGTCGGTGATTTTGAAAAAGAAGCACTTGAAAAATTAGACGCACTTTTTACTAAAAACAACATCCAAATTATGGTGGGTGGTTCTGGTTTATATGTAGATGCTGTTTTAAAAGGTTTTGACGAATTTCCGGATATTGAAGAAGGTGTTCGTTCTGAAATTAAAAAAAATTATGAAGAAAAAGGAATTTCTTATCTTCAAGACACTCTAAAAGAATTAGATATAAATTATTATAATTTCTTGCTAGAAAACAATGCACAAACATTGAAAAATCCGCAACGGTTAATGCGGTTTGTTGAAGTTTGTATTGGAACTGGAAAACCTTATATTTCTTTTATAAAAAAGGAAAAAAAACAGAGAAACTTCACTCCTATTGTTATTGGTTTAGAATCGGATAGAGAAATTATGTACAATAGAATAAATCAACGTGTTGACATAATGATGCTTGGTGGTTTGCTTGAAGAAGTAAAACCTTTATATAAACATAGAAATTTATACCCTTTAAAAACAGTTGGTTATCAAGAGTTATTTGCACATTACAATGAAGAAACTGATTTGTTTGATAATTTAGGTTTTGCCTTTGAGGAAATAAAACAAAACACACGCCGATTTGCAAAACGTCAAATGACTTGGTTTAAGCGTACAGAAAATACTATCTGGTTTGATTTTGAAACAGATAGAAATAAAATTATTGAAATTATAAATTCAAAAATCCAAAATAGGTAAATCCCAATTCGTAAATCGTTAATCTCAAATCGTAAATCAAATGCCAATTTCTACAGAATTTACCTCTATTTACAAACAAAATTTTGAAATTGGTTTTCAACATTGCTACCCTAACGGTTTTTTAAAACATACCGAAATTTGTAATTTATTTCAAATAGTTGCGGGCATTCACGCCGACTTAGGTGGCATTAGTTATTTAGATATGCAGCAACATAACCAAGCTTGGGTGTTGAGTAGAATGCGAATTGAAATATCAAAATTACCAAAATGGAAAGATACTATTAGAATTAAAACCTGGATTAAAACCTTAGAAAATTCGCGCTCCATTCGTTGTTTAGAAATGTATTTGAATGATGAAAAATTAATAGGCTGCGAAACTTTTTGGGTGGTAATAAATACAACTACCAGACGACCAGATAATTTAGCATTACCGCATTCGCATTTTGAAAAATATGATACCGATAGTATTGCACAACCCATTCAGAAAATAACAATTCCGGAAGTATTTACACATAAAAACGAAAGAAGAATTCTTTTATCGGATATTGATATTGTTAATCACGCCAATAATGTTAAATATTTAGAATGGTGTTTGGATGTAGCTAACGTAGAAATGGTATTGAGTAATTCAATTAAAGCGCTAAACTTAAACTACTTACAAGAATTAAATTATAATGACGAGATTGATATTCAACACAATGAAAATTCATTCTTAATTACTAAAGAGGGAAAAAGCTGTTTTGCTTTGGAGATTGAGAAGTAAAATAAACAAATAGGAACATAGTAGTTTTTAAGTGTTTTATTATTAAGAAAACATAGCTATGTAAACCTAAGTCAAATGTTTTTAGAATAAAACTATGTTCCTATGTGTTTAATCAAAAATTTATTTTACTCAACGTTTCCATTACATAATCGTGCATTACTTGTTTGTAATCCAAGTGAGTAACCATTCGTAATTTACCTTGTCCCATATTGCTGATATTGATGTTTTTCTCTTTCAACTTATCAATAAACTGCGTTTCATTGACATCACTTTTCAGTTTAAAAATAACAATATTGGTTTCAATAGGTTCTACTTTATAAATAAAAGGTAGCGTTTCTAAAACACTGCCTAATTCTTTTGCTTTTTTATGGTCTTCTTCTAATCGAGTAATGTTATTTTGTAACGCATACATTCCAGCTGCAGCTAAATAACCTGCTTGACGCATACCGCCACCAAATATTTTACGAATTCGAAGCGCGCGTTTCATATCATCTTTCGTACCTAACAACACCGAGCCAACAGGTGCGCCTAAACCTTTAGATAAACAGACTGAAATGGTATCAAACAATTCGCCATATACTTTTGGATGTTGCTTTTTTGCAACTAAAGCATTCCAAAGTCGAGCGCCGTCTAAATGAAATTTCAAATTATGTTTTGTGCAAACTTCTTTTATTTTCTTTAATTCTTCTATATCATAACAAGCGCCGCCACCTTTGTTTGTTGTGTTTTCTACACAAACTAATTTCGTCATTGGTGCGTGATAAAACTCAGGATCATTTATAGCGTTTTCTACTTGTTCGGCGCTAATCATACCTCTTTCACCATCAATTAAATTACAAGAAACACCGCTGTTAAAAGCTACTCCACCCGCTTCGTATAAAAAAACGTGTCCCCATTTATCGCAAATTAATTCGTCACCTGGATTTGTGTGTAATTTTATAGCGGTTTGATTTGCCATCGTACCGGAAGGGAAAAACAAAGCGGCTTCTTTGCCAAATAAATCAGCTAAAGACGCTTCCAATTCATTAACTGTCGGATCTTGTTTAAAAACATCATCACCCACTTTCGCGTTAAACATATATTGTAACATTTCTGGAGTGGGCTTGGTAACCGTATCGCTGAATAAATTAATTTCCATAAATCGTATAAATAGTCTATTTTTGTTCTGTAAAATTACAAATAAAATGGTAAATACCGAACAAATAAAAGACATTATTAATCGCCTTGGTGCGTTAAGGAGGTATCTTTGACGTTGATGCCAAGCTTGTAGAAATATCTAACGAAGAAGAAAAAACCTTTGCTCCCGACTTTTGGAACAATGCTAAACAAGCGGAAATTGTTGTTCGAAATTTACGTTCGAAAAAGAAATGGGTAGACGACTACAGCAATTGTGAAGATTTAGCTGAAGAATTGCAACTGACTTATGATTTTTATAAAGAAGATGCCGTTTCGGAAGAAGAATTAGATGCTATTTTTGAGAAAACAATCAACCATATTGAAGATTTAGAATTTAGAAATATGCTTTCGGAAGAAGGCGATAATTTAAGTGCTGTGCTTCAAATTACCGCTGGTGCAGGTGGAACTGAAAGTTGCGATTGGGCAAGTATGATGATGCGAATGTACTTAATGTGGGCTGAAAAACAAGGGTATAAAGTAAAAGAATTAAATTATCAAGAAGGCGATGCTGCGGGTATAAAAACCGTAACATTGGAAATTGAAGGCGATTTTGCTTTTGGATATTTAAAAGGAGAAAATGGCGTGCATCGTTTGGTACGAATTTCACCTTTTGATAGTAATGCTAAGCGCCATACTTCATTTGCTTCAGTATATGTGTATCCTTTGGTTGATGATACCATTGAAATTGAAATTAACCCTGCAGATATTGAAATTACCACCGCTCGTTCAAGTGGAGCTGGTGGTCAAAATGTAAATAAAGTAGAAACTAAGGTTCAATTATATCATAAACCTTCTGGAATTCAGATTCAATGTTCCGAAACCCGTTCGCAACACGACAATAGGTCGCGTGCCTTACAAATGTTAAAATCGCAATTATACGAAATTGAGTTGAAGAAACAATTGGCACAACGGGACGACATTGAAGCCGGTAAGATGAAAATTGAATGGGGTTCACAAATTAGAAACTACGTTTTACATCCGTACAAATTAATTAAAGATGTGCGTTCCGGATTTGAAACTTCCGATTCTGAAGCCGTATTAAACGGCGAAATTGATGGGTTTTTAAAGGCCTATTTAATGATGATGGGACAAAAAGAAGACTAACAAATTAGACCAAAAAAATTCGACCTGTCGAGTTGTAAAACTTAACAGGTCGAATTAAACAACTCGACAGGTCGAGTTTAAAAGTTTAACAGGTCGAAATTTATTGCTTTGGTTTCATTGCATTTTCAATTCTTGCAACCAAATCATTTAAGTGAAATTTAGTTAATCGATCTGTTGAAACAGCACTTGCTTTTTTCAATTGTGCTTTCAATTCCACCAATTGTCCTTTAGCAATAGAAGGAATATCGGTATCTAAAACACTAATTCTTTTTCCATCAAAATTTCCTGTAGCGGTTTTATCAGCTAAGGCAACATCAATAACTCTACTTACAAATACTTTTTGAAGATTTCTTCTATAAATATCAATAGCAGCATTCGATTTTAATTCTGAGAAAATACCTCTTCTTAAATCTGAAATTAATTCATCAACTGAATAATTGGCTTTGTTTAACGATGAAGTTTCAATTAATCGAACCAATCTATCATTTGATAATAAACTTGAAAGTGTTGCATCTTGCATACTTTTAATGGCATCCACACCAACATCGCCTTTTATTTTAGAAATGATATTTTGATTTAATAACCAAGTCGGTGTTTTAAACAATTGCTCATTTAAGAAAGCTACTGCTTCATTTTGAATTGCAGAAGGTGTAACTTCGTAGGCATTTCCTGCCATATCATAGGTTTTTGGGTTTTCATAAACACCACCTACGTTTTTAGTTACGTGCCCCATATATCTTCTAAACTGTCCAACTAATGAATTATATAATCCTTCTAATTCTGAATAGTCTTCTCCGTTTTCTTTACTCCATTCCGTTAGATTAGGTAAAATTCTTTTTAAATTTTTAATTCCATAAGCTGACGCTTTCATAGAATTATCTCCTAAATCTTCTGTTTGATAACGTGGATCGTATGGATTTGTTTCTGTACCAAACCATAGTCTTCTGTCTTTGTAAGCGTCTTTTGTCATTTCATTTAACAATGCTTTTTCCACTTTTTCATCGGCAGCATCTTTAAAATATGAATACCCCCATTTGATAGCCCACTTATCATAATCGCCAATTCTTGGAAATAAATCTTTCACATTATCTTCTGGTTGTGCTACATAGTTGAAACGTGCATAATCCATAATTGATGATGTATGTCCGTTTTTCTTTTGGAACTCAGGATTTCTCAACATTTCTACTGGAGTGGCATTACTTGCACCCATATTATGACGTAATCCAAGCGTGTGACCAACTTCGTGAGCTGCCACAAAACGAATTAGTTCGCCCATTAATTTGTCGTCTAATTTTTTATGTCTCGCGTTTGGGTCAACTGCAGCCGTTTGAATTAAATACCAGTCGCGTAATAAACTCATAATATTGTGGTACCAACCAATATGGCTTTCCATAATTTCACCCGTTCTTGGGTCGTGAACATTAGGTCCGTATGCATTTTGAATTTCTGCAGCAAAATATCTTAATACAGAAAAACGCGCATCTTCTAAACTCATAGTTGGATCGTTTTCTGGCCAATATTCACCACGAATGGCGTTTTTCCATCCTGCAAATTCAAATGCAGTTTGCCAATCATCGATACCTTGTTTGATAAACGGTTTCCATTTATCTGGTGTAGCAGGATCTAAATAATAAACGATTGGTTTTTTAGGTTCAATTAATTCACCTCTTTTTTGTTTTTGAGCGTCTTCTTCATTTTTTGGTTCTAAACGCCATCTAACAGCAAAAACATCTGTATCTGCTTTTTGAGAATCTTCTTCAAAAACATCGTATCCATTTGCAAAATAACCTACTCTTTTGTCAAAAGTTCTTTTACGCATTGGGTTTTCTGGCAACAAAATAAACGACGTATTTAATTCCATAGTCACTACACCCGCATCAAGAGCAGCTGGAAAATCAACGCCTATTTTAGGTGTCGGATTTCTTGAAATTTGAGGTGCTACAGTTGTAAACGTTTTTGTAGTTCTAATTTCTGTGTTGATTGGAAAACTTTTTATAAACTGAATGAACGATTTGTCTTTTTGAAATGCCTGAATACTTAACATTTGCTTATTAATTGAATTCAAAGAAAACGTTTGTAAATCAGCATCAAAAGCCGCATTCATATCAATTACGCTTGCGATATTATTTTTTCCAGTTTCGTCTTTTTTATAAGCCAAAATATCATAAATACCGATAATAGGGTCGGCACTAGAATTTTTTACAGATTTTGTAATTGGTTTATCTTCATCTGGAGTCGTAATTACATACGTAATTGAACGTAAAATGATGGTATTGTTTTGCCCTTTTTCAAAACGAACAACTTGTCTGTTAATTTCTTCCCCACCAAAAATTCCACCTCCAGCAGGAGTTTTAGAATATCGGGTAATGGTCATAATTTCTTTACCAATTAAAGCATCAGAAATTTCAAATAAATATTTGTCTGCCACTTTATGTACATCAATTAGACCTTTTTGCGTAACGGCTGTAGAGTCAATTACTTTTTTGTACGGTTTAGGTTCTTTTTTAGCCTCTGGTTTTTTTGCGTCTGCTGCTGGTGGAGCTGCAGGTGCATTTTTACTTTTTTGGTCTTTCTTTTGTGCCACACTATCAAAGGTGCCTAAAAGCAAAAAGCAAAATAAAATTTGTATTGATTTTTTCAACATAATGCTATTTTTTTGGTTAGTTGTATATAAGACTCTAAATATACATTTATGTTACTTAAATGCTAATTTTTTTTTGTTAATTTTAACGAATGATGAAACATAAAAAAAGCCGATTCTCTATTTTGAAAATCGGCTTTTTTTATTAAAAATTAAATTGTGCTTGCAATCGCAATAAACTTCCAGTTTGTTTGTTATCCGATAAAACAGCGTCTTCATATCGTCTAGATGAGATTGTATAATCTGCAACTAATTCAAAACTTTTAAAAGGTTGCCATTCAATTCCTATTTCTAAATCATTTACTTTATAACTTCTTGCATCTAATTCATGTTTTTTACCTCCGTTGTAATAGTGATATTTCAAAAATGGAAATACAATATTATTTTTAATTTTTGTTTTTGCATTTAACAATACATACCCTCCTTCAAGGTGGCTATTTTCAATAGTATTGGAAGCTGGGTTATATCTTGGACCACGCCCAATGTTATACTCGGCTTGAAATCCAAAAGGTTTTGGATATAGAATTAAAGAAGCTGCCGTTCTTTGATCTAAATATTCTGGATTGTTATTTTCTAATTTTGCTTTTGCAGCACCAGTAGTTAAAGTATTTACAACATATTTACCATTATATGCCTGAATACCCGCTTCAAAAATTTGTCCGTTATCAAACTCAATTGGATAGGTAAATCTAGCTACAACATGTTGATTATTGTTTCTTTCAATTGAATTAGCTGTTTGTCCATTATAAATACCTATTCCAAGTAAACCATAATCGCCACTACCTTTTAAACCATCATCAACTAATTTCTTAAACAACTCTCTTTTTTGTTTTGTAGCCCAATAGAAAAACACACCCAAATCCCTTTCATTTGAAACAGCACTATTTAAGCCATCATTTCTATCCAATGATAATCGATTTTGTGAAGATTGCATGTTTTCAAATCCGAATGGAACTTTACTTTGTCCAATTCTAAAACGATATTCTCTATCTTTATCTAATGATAAATCAAAATAAGCATCTCTTATTTGAAAAATATGGTTTGTAGTACTTGCAGATGATGCAAAATCTGGTTGAATATATATATAAACATTATCATGTATTTGTCCTGAAAAAATAATCCTTCCACGTCTTATAAAAAAACTATTATTTCCTCCCCAAGATTTATCACATTGCTCACAACCTAAATTAGAATTTGTTTCTAATAATTTATTATATCTAACTTGTGCATAACCTCTAATATTAATTAAATCGAACCATTTTTTCTTTGATGGTTCCTCTTTTTTTATTTCAACGAAATCTTTATTATTCAATTGCGTTTCAACTGAATTTTGAGAAAATGATGTAATAGAAATAAAAAAAACAAATAGATTAAGGTAGAATAATTTTTTCATTTGTGTTTACTTTACAATGTTAAGAATTAGTTGTTTAATTGTATTTAGATTGCAAATTTAATGTTAAGAACTTAACTGTAAATACATTTTATATTAACTTATCTTTAAGATATTTTATAAAAATTTACAATAACTTAACATATTCTTTTTGGACAAAAAAAAACCGTCTCAAATGAAACGGTTTTTTTATAAAAAATTATACTATTATTACACAAATAAAGTAGTAATATAATAAAACAAAGCTGCAATTAATGCCGAAACAGGAATGGTTAATATCCAAGCCCATAATAAGCTAATAGTTACACCCCATCTTACCGCACTTAAACGTTTGGTTGCTCCTACTCCAATAATAGAACCTGTAATAGTATGTGTAGTTGAAACCGGCACTCCCATTTGTGATACTGTAAATAAAGTTAAAGCACCTGCCGTTTCAGAACAAACACCTTCAAGTGGCGTCACTTTGGTAATTTTGGTTCCCATCGTTTTTACGATTTTCCAACCTCCCATTAAAGTACCTAAACCTATCATCAAATAACAACCAAATGCAATCCAAGTTGGCATCGTGTCTTTAGTTACCTTAGTTTCTAACTTATGACCTTCTATTAATTTACCTTCTTTGTCAATATATTTTGAGAAGATTTTGGCGTATCTGTAATTAGGATTAATTTCTTTACCTTTAAATATTACTTCGTTAGTAACAACATCTTTGATGTCTTTTTTATCCGAATATACTTCTAATTTAGTAAGTTTTTTTGAAACTTTTTCAAAGTTTTTTATATCTACTTTATCTTTAATTAATGATGATAAAAAAGGATTAGTAGAAACATTAACCTTTGAATTTAATTTTTCATCTTCATATATTTTTTCGCCAGTTGATAAATCAATAATTTTTTTACCATCTACAAACAAAGTATCTTTTCCAAAAACACCAACCGCAGGTTTAAACTTCTTAATTTTTCCCTCATCATTTTTATATACAACTTGAAGAATTTCTGTTGTATTTAAAAGATTATGTTCTTTAACAAAGTCTGGCATATTTGCATCAGGATTTGTTCTATAACCATTTGCATAAACGATACAAGCGGCACAAATAATACCCATTACTTTTTGAGAATCGGCACCACCATGTCCTAATGAAAAAGCAGCTGAAGATAATAATTGCAGTTTTTTATACATATTTCCTTCTTTAGTATGCGAAGGATTTTTACCGTGTACGATTTCATACCAGCTATATACTATGATAAATAACGCTAATAAAGATCCAATAATCCAAATCATAATTGGTTTAATATCTAAAGTATCTTTTAACGCATAAGTTACATAAACGGTTAGCGCAGAAATAACAATAGAAATACTTATTTTTTTGAAGAAACTTCTTTGAATCGTCACCATAGCAATAAAGAAAGATATAATACCTCCAATAAATGGCGCTAAGAAAATAAATAAAACTGTAAAACCAATAGATTCTAAATTCAGTACTCCGAAACCTGCATGTGCAACAGCTGCACCTGCAAAACCACCAATTAAAGTATGTGATGATGAAGACGGAATTCCTAATTTCCATGTTAATAAATTCCATACTGTTGCTGCCAATAAACCAGATAAAATTACCCAAAGATTAATTACAGAACCATCCACTGTTTTTGCTACTGTATTTCCCACACTCATATCAAATACCCAATAGGCGATGAAGTTGAAAAAGGCAGCCCAAATTACAGCTTGTGTTGGTGACAACACTTTTGTAGAAACTACAGTTGCTATTGAATTGGCGGCATCGTGAAACCCGTTAACCAAATCAAACAACAATGCAATTACTATAATTACTATTAATAATGTAAACATAGTACTTAATTAAGAATGTTTAACAGCTACCGCTTCTAATACTCGTGCCACAGCCTTGCATTTATCTGAAGCTTTATCTAAAGAAGCTAATACTTCTTTATATTTGATGATATTTTTAACGTCAGTTTCGTTTTCAAAAATATCAGCAATCGCTTTTTCAAAAACAGAATCCGACTTTCTATCTAACTTGTTTATTTTCTTAACCGATTCAAAAATATTTTTGAAATTACTCATTTCTTTCAATTCTTTCACAGAAACCATAATAAGCTGACAAGCCTCCAGGTTAATTTCTGTGATTTTTCTGATTGATTTGGTAATTTTTTCAACCTGATACATTCTAATTCTATTAGATGCTTCTTGCAAATTACTTGCAACATCTTCTATGGTAGTCATTAAAGAGTGAATATCTTCTCTATCAAATGGAGTAATAAAATTTTTACTTAATTCGATATTCATCTTATGAGAAATTTTCTCAATGCTTTCAGATAATTCATCAATTTTTTTAAAATAACTTTCTCTGTCATCTTTAGAAGCATTCACTCCTTCGTGTAATGCATCAGACATTTTTGTTAACTTATTAGTCGCTTCCTCAAATAATGGAAAAAAAGTTTTGTCCTTTGGAGAGAAAAAATTTAAAATGTTTTTAAAGCTCATCTTTTTATATAGTTAAAATTACGAGGCAAATGTAAAAACACAATGTTAAATTAATGTTATGTAATTGATAATAGTAGATTAATTGTTAACTAATTTTTAACAATTTTTTAAAAAAAGCAGACCTATAAGCCGGATTCTGTATTCCGAAACCTCGGAACCCTTATCATTTATCTAGTTCCGAAATTACTCGCGGAATCTATCTTTCTACCCTTCAACAACGGACGAGAAACCCTTAAATGCTGATATACTTGAAATTTCACCGCATAGAGTTTACCTGGTTTCACTACAGCTTAACCTGTACATACTTTCTGTTGCACTTGTCCTCCTCCGATACATCGGAGTGACGGGCGTTACCCGCTATGCTTCTCTATGGTGTCCGGACTTTCCTCTCCTAATAAATTAGAAGCGATAAGGCGGTCTGCTTGGCAAAGGTAATTTAAATTGGGCGTTTTTTATGAATTAAATTGATTTTCTGAATTAAATTTAGAAACACAGATTAAAGAAATCATATAAATTTTATAAATTTCTTTAATCTGTATTGTAAAGTTTATGACTAACAAATTCTTAATAACTTTTTACTTTTCACTTTTGACATTTCGTATTTTAAATCTATATTTGCTATCAATAATACGTTATGGAACAATTTATAGTATCAGCAAGAAAGTACAGACCTCAAACATTTAAAGATGTTATTGGGCAACTTGCTATTACGAATACTTTGTTGCATGCAATTGAAAACAACCATTTAGCGCAAGCGTTACTTTTTACAGGACCTCGTGGTGTTGGAAAAACAACTTGTGCCAGAATATTAGCCAGAAAAATTAACCAGGAAGGATACGATGATCCGAATGAAGATTTTTCTTTCAATGTTTTTGAATTAGATGCCGCATCTAATAATGGTGTTGATGATATTAGAAGTATTATCGACCAAGTAAGAATACCTCCACAAACCGGTAAATATAAAGTGTACATAATTGATGAGGTGCACATGCTTTCTGCTTCGGCATTTAATGCGTTTTTAAAAACATTAGAAGAACCACCAAAGCATGCTATTTTTATTTTAGCTACGACTGAAAAACATAAAATTCTTCCTACCATTTTGTCACGTTGTCAAATATTCGATTTCAAACGAATTACTATAAACGATACCAAAGAATATTTAATGGAAATTGCTCAAAATCAAAATGTGCAATTTGAAGAAGAAGCGCTTCGTATCATTTCGCAAAAAGCTGATGGTGCTATGCGTGATGCTTTGTCTATATTTGACAGAGTAGTTTCGTATTGTGGAAATAATTTAACACGTCAAGCTGTTGCTGAAAATTTAAACGTGTTAGATTACGATTATTATATAAAAGTTACCGATTTAATTTTAGAAAACAACATTCCGCAATTACTTTTAACGTATAACGATATTTTATCGAAAGGATTTGACGGACATCATTTTATAGCTGGTTTAGCTTCACACTTTAGAGATTTATTGGTTTGTAAAAATCCAGCTACACTTTCGTTGTTAGAAGTCAGCGAGCAAACCCAACAAGAATTTGCTGTTCAGGCACAAAAAGCTTCTCAAGAGTTTTTATTGCAAGGAATTTCTATTGCTAATGAGTGTGATTTAAAATATAAAGTGAGTCAAAACCAACGATTGTTTGTTGAACTTACACTTATGCAATTGGCTTCATTAACACATGATGCCGAAAAAAAAAAGCTAAGTACTATATAATACCTTCTACTTTCTTTGATTCAACTCAAAAAAGTCAATCTCCACAAATATCAATTCAACCACAAATTGTTTCAGCACCTGAAATAAAAGCTGTTCCTCAAGAAGAAGTTCCAAATATGGAAGTAAAAGTGGAAGCGAAAATTGAACAAATACAACAAAAACTTACGCCTACAATAGATACCAGTAATCGAATTTCTTCTTTATCTATTAAAGGATTAAAACAAAAAGCAGATGTTTCTAATTTAGCAAAATCAGAAACTTTATCTGTAGGCGAACATTTAGCCGATCCATTCACACAGGAAGATGCCATAAAACATTGGAATAATTTTATAGATATTTTAGAAAATAAAGGGAAAAAATTATTTGCAAGTTATATGCGATTGAGCAAACCTGTATTAATGGGGACGAATATATTGTTAGAATTTCCAAATCAAGGTTCTAAAGAAGATTTTGAAAATACAAACTCTGAATTGGTTAGTTACCTAAAAACAAATTTACGCAATTACGATTTGAAAATTAAAATAACGGTAATTGAAACCTACAAACCTAAAGTAATTTATACCAACGAAGAAAAATACAAACATTTTAAGGAGTTAAATCCCAACATTGAATTATTTAGACAAACATTCGAATTAGACTTATAAAAAAATGGATATTAATTTCAATAAAAACGAAGACCACAACAAACTTTTGGTGTCAGATATGTTGCAAAAATTTGCAAAAGTAAAACTTGGTGGCGGTCAAAAACGTATTGATAAATTACACGCCGAAGGCAAAATGACAGCCAGAGAGCGTATCGATTATTTATTGGACAGCAATGCTAAAAGTATCGAAATTGGTGGCTTTGTTGGAGAAGGTATGTACGAAGAACACGGCGGTTGCCCTTCTGGAGGTGTGGTTATAAAAATAGGATATATTAAAGGTAAACAATGCATAGTAGTAGCCAATGATGCAACTGTAAAAGCAGGTGCTTGGTTTCCAATTACTGGAAAAAAGAATTTAAGAGCACAAGAAATTGCTATGGAAAACCGTTTACCAATTATTTACTTGGTAGACTCGGCGGGTGTGTATTTGCCTTTACAAGATGAAATTTTTCCAGATAAAGAGCATTTCGGACGTATTTTTCGAAATAACGCCATTATGAGTAGTATGGGAATCACCCAAATTGCTGCCGTTATGGGAAGTTGTGTTGCTGGTGGGGCGTATTTACCAATTATGAGTGATGAAGCCTTAATTGTAGACAAAACAGGAAGTATTTTCTTAGCGGGAAGTTATTTAGTAAAAGCTGCAATTGGCGAAACTATTGATAATGAAACACTTGGTGGTGCAACGACACATTGCGAAATTTCAGGTGTTACTGATTTTAAAGCAAAAGATGATGCAGCTGCTTTAGACAGAATTAAAAGTATTGTTTCAAAAATTGGCGATTATGACAAAGCTGGATTTAACAGAGAAACACCTGCAAAACCCGCTTTAGAACCCAAAGACATTTACGGAATTTTACCAAAATTACGTACGGATCAATACGATATGAATGAAATTATCAAACGTTTGGTGGATAATTCAGAGTTTGATGAATACAAAGCCGGTTACGGGCAAACCATTATTACGGGTTATGCCAGAATTGAGGGCTGGGCAGTAGGAATAGTTGCCAATCAGCGTTTGGTTTCAAAAACTAAAAAAGGTGAAATTCAGTTTGGTGGGGTAATTTATTCGGAAAGTGCGGATAAAGCGACTCGATTTATTGCGAATTGCAACCAAAAGAAAATTCCGTTAGTCTTTTTACAAGACGTAACGGGTTTTATGGTAGGAAGCAAATCGGAACACGGCGGAATCATTAAAGATGGTGCTAAAATGGTAAATGCAGTTGCCAATTCTGTTGTGCCTAAATTTACAGTTGTAGTAGGAAATTCTTATGGCGCTGGAAATTATGCTATGTGTGGAAAAGCCTACGACCCACGATTAATTTTTGCTTGGCCAAGTGCTGAGTTAGCGGTTATGGGTGGTACGCAAGCTGCAAAAGTACTCGCGCAAATTGAAGCTGCTTCTTTAAAAAACAAAGGAGAAGTTGTAGATGAAGCAGTTGAAAAAGAATTATTTGATAAAATTAAAGCCAAATATGATGCGCAAGTGTCGCCCTATTACGCTGCTTCCAGATTATGGACAGATGCTATCATTGACCCATTAGATACCAGAACTTGGATTTCTATGGGAATTGAAGCCGCCAACCACTCGCCTATTGAAAAGAAATTTAATTTAGGTGTGATACAGGTTTAGTTGGCAGTGTTCAGTTATAAGTTATCAGTGAAAACATCAACGAACTTAGCATACAATAAAACCATTAAATGAAGATAAAAAAAGAGCAAATCATAATAATTTCAGTTTTAATTACTTTGTTTACTTTTCTTTTTCTAGGATTGTTAATAGAAAAAATTTTACTAAAGTTTGAAATAATTAACGATTATGGTTATATTGGAACATCATATTTTGAATCAATATATAATTTATTTTATGACAAAGATGGATTATATGATGCGCCTAATTTATTCTTTTACACTTTTACTTTTATAATAACATTATTAATAGTATATTATATATTAGATTTTTTAAATGAATTAATTAACAAAAAATGAAAAAGTTTTTATTGTATTTTTTATTATTATTTTTAGATGTTGCTATCTATTTATTAATTGGATTAATTTTATTAAATTATGAAGATTTTTATGATGAAAGTTTAGGTGAATATTTTAGTTTAAATAGCATGACTTTTATAGAAAAATTAGCCTATTTTGGGTATTATTTTTGGTGGATTTTTAATGTTATATTATTTATATATTTCCTATTCAAATTAATAATAAAACAACGTAACAAAACACAAAAATCTACTACTAATTAGTAGATTTTTTTATTCCACTACTATGAAAAAAATACTTCTATTTACCCTTTTTCTATTCGTTTTTAATCAAATCGAAGCGCAAGAATTTTCTCGTAAAGATTCGCTTCAAGGCGGACTTCGTGAAGAAAGAACATGTTATGATGTGTTGCGATATAATTTAGACATTAAAATTAGTCCTATTGAAAAATCGATTATTGGAAACAATGAAATCATTTTTAAAGTTGACGATAACACATCTAAAATTCAAGTAGATTTATTTGAAAATATGAAAATTGAATCTATTGTTTGGAACAATAAAAAGTTAAATTACAAAAGAGAATTCAACGCTGTTTTCATAGATTTTCCTGAAGAACTAAAAAAAGGAACAACTCAAACAATCACATTCAACTATTCGGGAAATCCAATAATTGCTAAAAATGCACCTTGGGATGGTGGTTTTGTTTTTACAAAAGATAAAAAGCAAAACCCTTGGATTGGTGTGGCTGTGCAAGGAACCGGTGCGAGTTTATGGTATCCTTGTAAAGATTCTCAAACCGATGAACCAGATAATGGTGCTAGCATAAAAGTAGCCGTACCAAACGGATTAATGAATGTTTCCAACGGAAGATTTCTGGGTTCAACCGACTTAAAAGACGGCTATACGCGTTGGGATTGGGAAGTGAAAAATCCTATTAACAATTATGACATTACAGTAAACATTGCCGATTATGTCCATATTAACGACAACCATGAAGGGTTAGATTTAGATTATTATGTATTGCGATACAACGAAGAAACAGCTCGTAAACATTTTGATAATGATGTGAAACCGATGATGAATTGCTTTCAATCGAAATTTGGGAAATATCCTTTTTTTGAAGATGGGTATAAATTAGTGGAAACGCCTTATTTAGGTATGGAACACCAAAGTGCTGTGGCGTACGGAAATAAGTATAAAAAAGGATATCTTGGAATGGACTTATCCGGAACGGGTGCTGGAATGTTTTTCGATTATATTACGATTCACGAAACCGGACACGAATGGTTTGGAAACAGCATTACAAGTAAAGACATCGCCGATATGTGGATTCACGAAGGATTTACAACCTACACTGAAACCGTTTTTATTGAATGCGTTAAAGGATATGAGGAAGCCCTAAAATATGTAAACGGACAATCAAGAAGTGTGCGAAACGACCGTCCAATTATTGGTCAAATTGGTGTAAACCGAGAAGGTAGTGGCGATATGTATTACAAAGGTGCCTTAATGCTGAATACCATTAGACATATTATTAATGATGATGTAAAATGGTGGAAATTACTTTACGATTACTCTGAAACGTATAAAAAACAAATTATAGATACGAAAACGGTAATTGATTTCTTTAATAAAGAAAGTGGTATCGATTTAACTTCGGTATTTCAACAGTATTTAACTACTACAAAAATTCCAAAATTAGTACTCTCAAAATCTGGTAATACAATGAATTATAAATGGGAAAATGTAACTGCCGATTTTAAAATGCCCGTTGATATTATCATTAACGAAAAAACAATACGTTTACAAGTGACTACTGTAAATCAAGAACTAAAAGTTGAAAAAAAGTTAGTATTGGAAGATATTTCTGTAAAAACCAATAAGTTTTACATTAAGGTAGAAAGAAAATAACCCATTGAAAAGTATTTGTTTACGCTAATTTTTCCAATGTTTTCTTTCTGTTGATTTTTTGCGTTTCTGTTCTTTCAAATGACTCTAAAAACAGAATTTCTTTAGGTATTTGATATTTTGATAATTCTGAAAACACGCTATTATCAATAGAAAACGGAGTGGCTTCAAGCACAAGAATTACTTTTTCGCCTAAAACTTCATCCGGTTTACTGGCAATAAAAAATGGAACTGAAATGTATTTAGCAAGAATTTCTTCTATTTCTTCTGGAAAAATTTTAATACCTCCAGAATTAATTACATTGTCAATTCGCCCTTTCAAAATAAATTGAGTTGCATTTAGGATTTCTACAATATCATTTGTTGTGATTTTTTCCAAAGAAAGTTCTAATGCTTCAATCACCAAACAACTTCTTTCATCTACAGATATAGATACATTTGGTAAAACAGTAAATGCCAACTCTCCTATTTTTTTAATGGCAATATGCGAAATGGTTTCTGTCATTCCGTAGGATTCAAAAGCATTGCAATTGGTTTTCAGAAGCCTTTCTGATAAAGTATAACTCACTTTTGTACCGCCTATTAATACGTTATCAACCAAATGTAATTTTGATAATGATTTTTGCACCTGCATAGGAACCATTGCTATAAAATTGTACTTTTTTGTAGATATTGGTTCACTTGTTGGATCAATTGTATCTAAATGCAATCCTAAAGTAATAGCACGAACCAACATCATTTTTCCTGCAATATAATTGGCTGACAAACATAACAAAGCGGTGTTTTTTGGTTGTAAGTTAAAAAACAATCCTGTTGCTTTGGCAGAAGCGATCATAGCCGATTTTTGTAAGACAATTTGCTTTGGTATTCCAGTAGAACCAGAAGTTTGAACCATAATAAAGGATTCATTATTCATCCAATCCAATAGAAAATTCCCTATTGCTTTTTCAAATAATTGTCCGTTTTCTTTTAAATATAAAGCCTCGGCTAAAAGTTCTATATACGTAAAACTTTTTCCGTTTAATTTAAAATCGGGATGAATAATTTGATTCATTATTCTAATACTTGAATTGGTTTTATGGTTCCGAAAAGTTTTTCTTTCCAATTATTCCATTTGTACTTTTTAGAAAAAACAAATAATAAAATAGGAAAAAACACTAATATCGGTATGAAAATTTGAAAATTTGCACTTGGCACAGAAACATCTTTTAAGATAGAATGCGTTTGAAATGCCGACCAATCGGAAGTAACCAACAATGCGCCAATTAAATTATTTGCTGCGTGAAATCCTAAAGCTAATTCCAAGCCTTCATCCATAAGCGTTAAAATTCCTAAAAACAACCCCGTTCCAATATAATAAAACATAATAATCATACCCATTTTATCAACTTCTGGGTTAGCAATATGCATTATTCCAAATAAAAATGAAGTTACAAATAATGGAACCCATCTTGTTTTTGTGGCCAAGCCTAAACCTTGTAACATATGTCCACGAAATAAATATTCTTCAAAACTCGCTTGAAAAGGAATTAAAAGGACAGCTAAAACTATAAAAACAGCAAATTTTTCAGGATTAAATTGAACTACAAAATCTTCTGGAGCACTATAATAACCTATAATGGTTGTAATTATCGTAATACTTCCCCAAACTCCAAATGAGAAAAAAACTCTTGACCAATCGATTTTTGGACGAGATGTGGTCAATATGCGTAAGGAATTATTTTGAATGAATTTGTTATAAAATAAAACTATAAACAACATAAATGATAATGGCGCTACTAGCATTACAAAAGTGCCGTTCACGCCTATTTCTTTTGTCATTTTTTTCATTATTGCATTGGTGTCAACACCTTCTGATGAAATATAATTTACAATCATTAAAGCTAAAAACAAACAAGGAATAACCGCGTAAGACCACAAACTTATTTTAATTTTCTGCAATTGTTCAATATACATATTATGATTTTTTAAGTCCACTAAATTACAATTATTACCTTTGTAAAAAAAATATTTATGTTAACCATTTATCACAACAAAAGATGTTCAAAATCCAGAGAAGGTGTTTGTTTTTTAGAAAACCTTAAAATACCCTTTGAAACGATACATTATCTAGAAAAATCGCTTACTTATACTGAGTTAGAAACTATTATAAAAAAATTAAAAATCAAACCAATACAATTGATTAGAGTTAAGGAAAAAGATTGGATTGAAAATTTTAAAGGCAAAACTTTAACTGATAAAGAAATTATTGAAGCGATGTTGCAATTTCCAAAACTAATAGAAAGACCGATAGTAATTAATGGTGAAAAAGCCGTAATTGCAAGACCTTCGGAATTGATAAATACAATTTTATAATATGATTTAACATAGTTTTAATACTTGTTTGAATCCAGAACACTACATTTGTACTGTAAAATGTCACAAAATATGTTATTTAAAAAATCAATGCTGCTACTAACTTTCTTATTTGTTAGTAGTACAGCCATCTCTCAAATTTCGTTAAAAAAAGTAATTGTTACTGGAAAAATTATCGATAAAGAAACTACAAAACCTATAGAATTCGCTGTAATTACGATTTCGAAATCGGATACTAAAAAAATCATTACTGGAGGTACTTCAGACGCAAATGGAAACTTTAGCATCGAATTAAACAACGGAACTTATAATTTTAAATACGAATTTCCTGGATTTAAAACTCAAGAAAAAGTAAACCAAACTATAGCTTCAGATACTAATTTGGGAAATATCACTTTGGAATCTGATTCGAATCAAATTGAAACGGTCGTTATTCGAAGTGAAAAAACGTCGGTTGACATTAAATTAGATAAAAAGGTATATAATGTTGGTCAAGACTTAATGGTTAAAGGCGGAACGGTAAGTGATGTTTTAGATAACATACCAAGTGTTGCGGTTGATGTAGAAGGAAATATTAGTTTGCGTGGTAATGAAAGTGTACGTGTTTTAATTGATGGAAAACCTTCAACTGCCATAAATGTTGCCGATGCCCTACGAATGCTTCCTGCAGACGCTATTGAAAAAGTTGAAGTAATTACGAATCCATCTGCTAGATACGATGCTGAAGGTGGTGGTGGTATATTAAATATTATCCTTAAAAAAGGAAAAAATAAAGGCGTTAATGGAACGGTAATTGTAACTGCTGGAGATCCTAAAAACCAAGGTATTTCTGCAAATATCAATTCAAAATCAGATACTTACAACTTATTTGCAACTTTAGCTTATAATGACAGAAACAATCCAGGTGCAACCAAAATTAATCAAGAAAATTTTGGGTCAAATACATATATTGAAGAACGCAGAAAGGCCAATAGATTTAGCGATGGAATCAATGCTAATTTTGGAATGGAAATATTTCTAAACAAAGACAAATCTGCAACTTGGACAAATAGCATCAATTATAGAAATAACGATGGTAAGAATTTTGAAGATGTAACCTACAAAAATTATACATTAAATAGAAGTAACTTTTTATTTACGCGTTTCAGAGACAATGAATCTATTAGTAGAAATGAAGCAGTTGAATTTACTTCAAACTTTATAAAAAAATATAAAAAAGACGGACATAAATTAACTATTGATGCTTCCTTTTCTTTAAATGAAGAAGATGAATTTTCAACTATTTATGGAAGTATTTTAGAAACAAATACATTTATTTCTGATGAAAAAACCTCAAAAATTGGTAGACAAAGTAGAAATTTAATTCAAGCTGACTATGTTTTACCAATAAACAAAGACATCCAATTTGAAGCAGGTTACAGAGGAAGTTATACAAATTCTACAAGTAATTATGAAGTTTTAGAACGCGTAAATCAAAATAGTCCTTACACGAATATCCCTGGATTTACGAATAATTTTGAGTACATTGAAAATGTAAGTGCTATTTATACTCAATTAGGAACTAAATTCTTTAAAAAGTTATCTGTTTTAGGAGGGTTACGATTGGAAAATACCAATTTGGAAATCAATCAGTTATTGACAAACGATTTAAACTCTAGAAATTACAATAACTTTTTTCCAAGTTTGTTTTTAACGTACGAATTAAATAACGATTCTAACATATCCTTAAATTATAGTAAAAGAATTACGCGTCCAAGAGATCGATTTATTAATCCATTCTCTTCGTATACCAGTAATACCAATTTATTTATTGGAGATCCAAAATTAAATCCTTCGTTTACAGACGCATTTGATATAGGCTATTTGACAAAATGGGACAAAATTACATTAAGTACTTCTGCGTATTATAACCACACAACAGATGCATTTCAAATTGTTAGAAAAGAAAGTGGACAGTTTGTAAATGGAATTCCAGTAATTTTGAATACGCCATTTAATTTAGGTGAAGATAATAGAATTGGAATGGAAGTTACCTTTAATTATAGCGTAAAAAAATGGTGGAAATTAAATTCTAACGTGAATTATTTTTATAATGAAACCAAAGGAAATTATCAATTTATTAATTCTAACAATACTTTGGTAAATCAAAATTTCAATTATAAATCAAGTACTTGGACAGCTCGATTAACGTCTAAAATTAATTTACCTTACAAAATTGATTGGCAAACTAATGGAACGTATAATGCTGGACAAAAAACAGCACAAGGGAAAACATTAGGAATTGCAAGTATGAATTTAGCTTTTAGTAAAGATGTTTTAAAAGAAAAAGCTACCATTTCACTTAATGTGAGTGACGTTTTTAATTCAAGAAAAAGAATTCAAGATTTACAATTACCAACTGTAAATTCATATAGCGAAATGCAATGGAGAGTTCGACAAGTAACGGTTTCGTTTACCTACCGATTTAATAAATTGAAAAATGAAAAAGAAATAAAACCAAAAAGCCTTGAACAACAAGAAGGTGGTGGCGGAGAATTCTAATACAAAATAAAAAAATCCCGATTCGAACGAATCGGGATTTTTTATTAACTTAAGAAAATTACTTTTCTTGTTCAGCTAATTTTTTTGCTTTCTTTTCTTTGTATAATTCTATTAATGATCCGCCAATCCAATATTGAACAAATCCTACAAGAAAAAACATTAACCAAAAACCTATAGTTAAAATGGTTAAGAAAAGTATAAAGCCTAAATACTGTTGAAATTCAAACAT
>NZ_JAGNYF010000020.1:0-3304 GCF_017985075.1 Flavobacterium sp. | reverse complement strand
ATAATTCTATTAATGATCCGCCAATCCAATATTGAACAAATCCTACAAGAAAAAACATTAACCAAAAACCTATAGTTAAAATGGTTAAGAAAAGTATAAAGCCTAAATACTGTTGAAATTCAAACATATTTTCCGGAATTTTATTTGTGAATTCTTGTCAAAGATAAATCATAAATTTATTTTTAACAAATAATATCTTTTTTTTAATACCATTTTATTTTCATCTGAAGAAAACAACAATTATTACCCAATAAAAAATAATACAATTAAAGGAATAATAACACCTGCGAGTGCTAATTTCCAACCGCGTCTTCTGAATGTATTTTGCCCATGTGTAATCATAATTACACCCGTAAAGGCAATAACAATTAAAGAAATTCCAAAAATATCTGAATAATAAATCCACCAGTTAGAAGTGCTTTTGTGCAACTTCATGGATTGGCTAATAATAGGTGTTTTCTTAAAAGCTACAATTTCACCTTTTCCGGTTTCCATATCAATTTCTACATCGTGTTTTTCAAAAGAGATTTTAAATGTTCCTTTTTTTACACCATGACGACGCATTTTATCGTCTATGCCTAAATCTTTACCTAACTGTTCAGCATATTCTTCTGTAATCTCACTTTTCTCAGGAAGGTGTACTGTAATGCTTTTAGTTTCAACAGTATACTTTTCTGGATGCCAATGCTCTCTATGGTTCATTAAAATTCCAGAAAACGCAAAAGAAATAATTAAGCCTACATAAAAATAACCTAAATCGCGGTGAATGTTTCTTCTATTTAATTTCATAATATGAATTGATTTAAAATGTTGTTTAATATTAAAATTTATATTTTATGTTACCTAATATTTGTCGAGGCGCAATTGGGTTCACACTATAATTTTCATGAACTGTATAGTTCAATTCATTGGTAATGTTCGACAATTTAACTAATACTGAGATTTTTTTCCAAGTATAACCTACAGAAGCATCAACAGTTGTGTAATCTGAAAGAGGGACTTCTCTATCCCAAATTCCATTAGGATATTTAACAAGGTCGGTGCTATATTGGCTGTTCCATCCTCCAATTCTTCTTCCAATGTAATTTCCAATTGCTCCTACAGATACGCCTTTGAATAACCCAGAAGGAATTGTGTAGAAAAAGCTTAAGTTAGCCGTATTTTGTGGTGTTCTTGCTACACGATCACCTTCAATAAAACTTCCATTGGTTCCAGAAGTTTTGGTGTAACGCATATCGTTGTAACTATATCCTGCATTAATTTTGAAGTCTTCAATAGGCCTTGCCGTAATATCTAGTTCTATACCCTTACTTTTTGTTTCACCACTCATTACTTTTATGTTTGTATTCGTGTTTGGAGTTACACCATCTTGTAAAAATGCCGCAGTTTGCACTAAGTTATCATTTGTAATTTGATAAATAGTAACATTAGCACTTAAAATTCCTTTCCATAAGTCAGTTTTAACACCCGCTTCGTATTGATCCAAAATTGACGGTTTAAGTGGTTCGTCATTAAATGTATTACCTGTATTTGGAGTAAATGAATTCGTATAACTACCAAATATAGTGATGTCTTTTGTAGGTTGTAGTACTAACCCAACTTTAGGAGAAAAAGCTCGATCCAAACGTTTAGGTGAAACCACACCAATGGCATCATTAAGAGATGTTGTAATTACATTGCTGACACCAGATCCGTTTACTTGTAAAACTTCTTTATAAGTGGTTACTGCTGTTTCTTGCCAAGACCAACGAAGACCTGCTAATACTTTAATTTTATCTGTTAAAGAAACTAAATCTTGAAAATAGGTTCCAAAACGCTTATATTTTGTTTCTACAATTTGAGTTGCTCTACTATCAAAAGGGACAGTATGGCTTTGAGTTGTAATATCGTAATTAAAAAGATTTATGGCATTTGCTTCCGTAGTTTTGGTTTTCAGTAGATCATCATAAAAAACAAAAGTATAAGCGGTTGCTAGTGAATTTTCAAAATCTGCACCTGTGAAAATTTGATGTTTAATACTCCCCGTTTTGAAATTTCCTTGTAAACTCAATTGGTTACCAAATATTTGTTCTTCGTTTTGAGCTCGGGTTAAACCTCTTTTCCAAAAACCTGGAATGGGATATGTTGTGGTATTATCTAAATCAGACATTTGAGCTGTAGATAATTGAGTTCTCTTATAATTTTGAAAAGAACTGTTGAAATTTAATTTCCAGTTTTTATTAAATTCATGATTTAATAATACCGAAGCGCTAGACGATTTTGTATTTCCTGTGGACCAAAGTGCCCCAAAATAAGTATTACGAGGAATATCTAAAATGGTTTTTCCAATAATACCAGTTCCAAAATCTGGGGTCCAATCCGCACTCAAATAATCACCTTGCAAGGTAATATTTGTTTTCTTGCTTAAATTGAATAAAAATGAAGGGTTGAAATAAATTCGTTCATTTTTGACAACATCTCTAAAACTTTCCGCATCTTCATAAGATCCTGTAAAACGATAAGCAATAGTTTTATTTAACGGACCATAAAAGTCAATAGCTGGTTTATAATAGGCAAAACTTCCTAATTGTGTAGTAATTTCACCACCTTTAGTAAATTGAGGTGTTTTAGTTACCAAGTTTAAGATTCCGCCTGGAGCAACATTACCATATAATAAAGCTGAACTTCCTTTTAAGAATTCAACTTTTTCTAAAGAAGAAACTTCCGGTATAGAACCACTATTAAATCGGAATCCGTTCTTGAACATGTTGTTAGCTCCCATATCATAACCTCTTGACCAAAATGATTCTTGAGCACCTCCTCGAGCTGAACCTACATATACCCCATTAGCATTTTTGATTACTTCGCTTAATCGGATGGCTTGTTGTTGGCTGATTACTTCATTATTAATTACCTGTACACTCTGCGGTAAATCCATTACTTTAATTCCTGATCTTACTACAGAAACTGGAATTTTAGTTTGATTGGAAGTAATAATTACTTCCTCTATAACTTGTACTTTTTTCTTAATGGTATCCTGTTCAATTTCTAATGAAATATCATTTGACAAATTTTGATTTTGTGCAAAGGAACTATTTGCTTGAGTGATGAATGCGAATACTAAAATATATTTTTTCATTGTTTATTTAGAATAAATTAAAATAACACTGCAAATGTAAAACGCAAAACAATAAAAAACAAGTTTATTTAGAATAAATAAAAATAATATTTCTAAGTAATTGATTATCAAAATGAAAAAGTTTTGAATGGATTATTTTTAAACATTAAACTAAAATTGTAACTTTGCATTCCAAAATAATGAAGA
>NZ_JAGNYF010000069.1 GCF_017985075.1 Flavobacterium sp. | reverse complement strand
AACGTCAAGAAACCTTATTTGTTACGATGAATGCCATTATGTATTTTCAACGAGAATACTTTTTGGAAGGTGAAGAATCTAAGTTAAAACCAATGATTCTAAAAGATATTGCGGATATGATTGGTTTGGATATTTCTACCATTTCACGTGTAGCAAATAGCAAATATGTGGATACACCTTACGGAACGAAACTAATTAAAGAATTCTTTTCTGAAGCGATGAAAAACGATCAAGGAGAAGATGTGTCTACCATTGAAATCAAAAATATTTTAGAACGCGTTATTGCTGATGAAGACAAAAGCAAGCCCTTACCTGATGAAGATTTGGCAGCAATTCTTAAAGAAAAAGGATTTCCAATTGCAAGAAGAACTATTGCAAAATATAGAGAACAATTAGACATTCCTGTAGCCAGATTGAGAAAAAAAATGTAACTTTTTTTAATGTTCAAATCCCGTTTCAATTGACTACAAAATACTTTTTAAAACCATTTTCATATATTTTTCATCCGATATTTATTTCGCTTTACGGAGCAATAGTGTATTTTTTGTTTACGGATAACACTAATAATTTAGCTGAAGTATATTTGTCGTGTATTCAAATCTTTATACTAACACTGCTGTTACCTATAAGTTTTTATTTATTATTAAGAGCTTTAAAAAAAATAAATTCTTTTACTGAAGCCACACTTGAAGAACGAAAATTGCCTATTTTTATTCAATTGGTCCTATTGTATTTGCTATTAAAATTTACGGTTTTAGAAACACATTTCCCCGAATTATTTAAGTTTTTTCAAGCAGGATTTATTAGTGCTTTTTTGGTGTTTGTTTCTGTAATCTTTCGATTTAAAGCAAGTTTGCATATGATAGGCTGTACTTCTTTAACAGTTTTTGTATTAATGTTTACGAGTTATTTAGAAATAGCTGCGATTAATACTGTAGCATTTTTAATACTGTGTATAGGATTTGTAGCCTCGTCAAGATTATATATGAAAGCACATACACCAATAGAATTAATAGCAGGAATAGCTGTAGGCGGTTTGCCACAAATTTTGGTTTGGTTTTATAATATATAAAAGATAAAACCAACATTAAAATTACTCATTTTAGAACCTTCTTTAAAGATTGGATTTAAACCATAATAAATGTATGGATTCCAAGTATTAAACCCAACAGAAATATAAGCGCCATATTGCAAACGATTTATTTCATCTGAAATAGATTCTTTAGAACTTTCAGTTGTGGTCTCTAATTTTAATTTAGAATTAAAGACATAGCTGGTTTTTAATCCAGTATAAATTCGCCAAAAACTATGACTGTTTGGGGTGGAATTTCGCCATCTAAGTTCTAAAGGAAAATCGACGCTATGTGAAGTAATTGTAGTTCTAATATTTTCAGATACCGTATTTTCTGTAGCTCCAACAATTTCTTCAGAATTTATAAATTGTTTAATATTATTGTACGAATAGCCAATTCCTGGTGCAATAGCCCAATGCCTATTTTTTGAAATGGGTAAATCTCTCAAAACTCCAAAAGAAATTCCTGGTGAAAATGAAAATTGCTTAAATCCATCAGGACGATTTTGTATTAAATTATAACTTAAAGAAGCATAAAATTGGTCTTCTCTGTAAAGGGAATCAATTTCAATTGGTTTTATTTCTTGTGAGAAACAAAAAAAGGGAATCCATAAAAAAAATAATATTCTCATTTGTAATAGTTATTGTTTTTTAATTATCTAAAACCACTACAGTTTTGCAGAGAGGAAGGGATTCGAACCCTCGATATGTTGCCATATACACGCTTTCCAAGCGTGCGCCTTCAGCCACTCGGCCACCTCTCTAATTTTAATCGTTCATTTCACCTCGTAAAGGGGTTTCAAAAATAGTCTTAAAAATTGAGTTAGCCACGTTTTGACCTAACAAATACATTAATTTTGTTATTGCTGCTTCAGTTGTTATATTTTTACCGGAAATTAATCCAATTTCTTTTAAGCGAGTACTGGTTTCATAAGCACCCATTAAAACCGTTCCGCCACTACATTGTGTCACGTTAATAATATGGATGCCACGTTTTATGGCGCTTTCAATTTCATCAATAAACCAATTTTCCATTGGTGCATTTCCTGAGCCATAGGTTTCCAAAACCACCCCCTTTAAATTTGGTGTGTGTAAAATAGCGTGTAAAATATTTTTGTTTATACCTGGAAATAATTTTAAAATAAAAACATTGTCATCAAAGTTAGTATTAACCTTTAACTTTTTCGAAACTTTTTCTTTTAGAAGCACTTCATTATTTACATTCAAATGCACGCCTGATTCTACAAGTTCAGGAAAATTTGGCGATGTAAACGCATTAAAATGTTCGGCACTTATTTTTGTTGTTCGGTTGCCTCTGTATAATTTATATTCAAAATAAAGGGAAACTTCTTGAATAACTGGCTTTCCTTTTTCTTGCAAAGAAGCAATTTGAATGGCGGTTATTAGATTTTCTTTTGCATCTGTACGTAAATCGCCAATGGGTAATTGAGATCCCGTAAAAACAATTGGTTTTTTTAAATTTTCAAACATAAAACTCAAAGCAGAAGCACTATAAGACATCGTATCCGATCCGTGAAGTACCACAAAACCATCAAAATTAGTGTAATTTTTTTCAATAATTGCAGCTGTTTTTTGCCAATCTAAAATTTGCATATTAGACGAATCAATTGGTTTTTCAAATGAAACGGTTTCAATATTGCAATCTAATAATTTAAGTTCTGGAATGCCTTTTATTAGTTTTTTGAAATTGAAAGCTTTTAATGCTCCTGTATCGGCATCTTTAATCATACCAATAGTTCCACCGGTATAAATTAATAAAATAGTTGCCTTTTGATTTGCTTTCAATTTATTGGTATTTTAATTTATTTAGTACCGGATTGGCATACATCGCTAAGAAACTTTCTTTCATTTTTATGTCATCCGCATTAATTCTTAATTCTAATCTACGTTCAAAAAGTTGTTTTTCTTTTTCGGTATAACAATCAGAATAAGTAGTGGTTTGATGTAATATATCGTAGGCAATATAATTAGTAGGCCAAAGCTTATAGGATTGTAAAATAGAATCGTCAATCACTTGTGCCAATGCAAACATTTGTTTGTTAGAGTTTGTTGTTTCTTCAGAAATCGCATCTAATTCGGCATCTAAAACATCGCCAACGTGAATATGAATGCGTTTTTTCTGGCCAATAATGCCGCTTAATAGCGTAATAAAATCTTCGTTTTTTTCTTTAGTATAAATTTCGTCATTGGCTTCAGCCATTAATTGCGGAATTTTTAAGGCATCCGTTGGGTCATATTCATAAGAAATGGAAACCGGAACAATTTTTATTTTCTTAAAGAAATCCATATTATTATTCTCATCGGATGCCATGGCAATCATCTTTAATACTCCAGAATGCGTAGCGTCATTTCCGTCTTTCGTTCTTCCTTCTCGCTGAGCTATCCATACGGAACGATTTTCTTTCGATACCAATCGATACATGTATTCCGAAAGTAATCTAGAACTTTCTAATAACTCCCTTGGCGAAAGATTTCTTTGTACTAAAAAATTTCTATTTAGTTTAGAAAGCATTAGTAAAAAATCTTTTTTTACTAAATTATCTCCAATGGCAGAAGCCGTCATTACTAAACCATGTTCGTGTAAACAAACGTTTAATAGTGAGGTGTCTAAAATAATATCTCTATGATTTGAAATAAAAAAATAGGATGTATTTGGTTCTAATTTTTCAAAGCCAGATGTAGTAAGTCCGTCAGAACTTTTTTCTAATATTTTTTTTATGGCGTGGTATGCAAAATTAATTTGAAAATCCCTTATTGAATGTGTGCGAAGCAATTGCTCTTTCCAGACTGATTCTTCAGTATTTGGATACGCAAAGTCCACTAATGCTTTCATCATAGGATGATTAAGTGAAGCACGAATAGCATCGTTTACTTCAGCATCATAATAGGGACGTATTTTATCAAATTTCGACATACTTTATTTTAGAACTACAAAAAAACGAAAAAAATAGGAATTATACGTTAACAAATTTTAAAATCCGAAGATATCTTTACTGTTTTGTGTTGTAATTGCAGCTATGTCTTCTATTGGCAACTGATATATTTCTGATAATTTTTCAGCTATTACTTTAATATAACTACTTTCATTGCGTTTTCCTCTATAAGGCACAGGTGCTAAATACGGTGCGTCAGTTTCTAAAACAATATGTTTGAGGTCAATTTCATTTAAAAACTGATCAATTTTACCATTTTTAAAAGTGGCTACGCCTCCAATTCCTAATTTCATTCCACAAGAAATGGCTTGTTGCGCTTGATTGAAATCTCCAGTAAAACAATGGAAAATTCCCCATAATTCTTCTGATTTTTCTTGTTCTAAAATTTCAAAAACTTCGTTAAATGCATCTCTACAATGAATATTTATGGGTAGTTTATATTGTTTGGCTAATTGTATTTGCTTTACAAAAACGTCTTGTTGTTGTTTTAAAAACGATTTGTCCCAAAATAAATCAATACCAATTTCACCAATTGCTGCAAATTTTCTATTTTCTAATTCGGTAATAACGTGCGCCAATTCCTCTTCGTAATTTTCTTTTACATAACAGGGGTGTAGCCCCATCATTAAAAACACATTTTCTGGATATTGTGTTTCTAAAGCATACATTTTTTGAGTGTAACTACTATCTATAGAAGGCACAAAAAGTCGAGAAACCCCAGAATCAATTGCGCTAAGAATTATGTTATCTCTATCTTCATCAAATTCTTCAGAATATAAATGGGTATGTGTATCTGTTAAAATCATTTTATTTTTTAATAAACCATTAAATTACAACCTCTTATGTCGGAATTATCAAATCTTCCTAATACTTCAAAAGTCATATTGTGGTGTTTTTTTCCTAAATCTTGCGTAGCGATAAACGAACAGGAATTAATATTCGCCAAATCAATCACATTGATGCCGCCGGATTTTCCATTTTCAACATATTGTAACGCGTCTTCCGTATCTCTTATTAATACATCCATCCATAAGGGACATTCAAAAATACCGTTTCCTAACGAGTAGGCTTGCGATAAGAGTTCGGTCATACCATATTCGGAATGTATGGTGTTTACTCCAAAACCTTCGCAAAGCGTTTGGTGTAATTCTTCTCTTATGATTTCTTTTCGCTTACCTTTCATTCCGCCAGTTTCCATAATTATGGTATTTTTTAAGTTGAATTTTTTATATTCAATTAAATCTAACAAAGCATATGTAACGCCTATTAATAGAATATTCTGACCTTCATTTTCAAGTTCAATAATTTTATTTGCAAGTTGTTCCAGATTATTTAGATAAAATCCACTGTCTTTATGATTGCTTTTTGCAATCAAATCGTTTACCATATAAATTAAAGAAGAACCTTCTCTTTCTAAATAGGATGGAAGTAACGCTAAGACACAATATTCTTGAATATTCCCGTAAAATTGTGTGAAAGCAAGGGTATAGCTCTTTTCGTATATTGAAACATCTGTAACAAAATGTTGACTTGTAATAGCACCTGTTGTACCACTGCTGGTAAAAATAGCTTGAACTTGGTTTGAATTAGAAACTATTGTTTCCGATTTAAAAAACTGTATAGGTAAAAACGGAATCGTATTTATTTGCTTGACATTACTTGGGTTTTTTCCTAAATGATTACAAAATGCTTGATACACTTTGTTGTTTTCGTATTGATAACGAAAAACTTTTAAAGTAATTTTTTCAAATTCTTTTTTAGAGGAAATAGCAAAAAAGTCTTCTTGTGAAATCATAGTGCAAAAGTAGAAAAAGAATATTAGTTGCAAGTATCTTTTCTGGTTTTTGGGAATAAAAAAAGCACCAACATTAATTGGTGCTTTTTTGAATATGTGTTAAAACTAATTATTCAATAATTAATTTTTTAGTTGACGTTTTTCCTTCTTCAGTAATTTTTACAATATATATACCTGGAGTTAAACCAGAAATATTTACAGCATTATTACTTACTTTAGAATTGATTACTTCTTTTCCTAAAACATTTATTATAGATACATTAATATCACTATTTAAAGCCGTTTCAATAAATAAATTATTTTTCGCTGGATTTGGATACATTTTCAATCCGTCAATTTGTGAGAAAGAATCATTTGCTAAAGTGAAGTTAGGAGTAGTTGTAATTGACAATTCATCTAAAGTCATTGCAGGTGTTGATGTAGCGCTATCTTGTCTGAAAATGAAGTTAGCAATACTTGTTAAAGCAGTTGCAGGAGTAGCTGAAACTGTTGCACTTGCAGAACCTCCAATGGTTGGGTTTTCATATAAAGCTAATAAATTACTTGTAAAATTATAACCTAAAACTAAATATTGTGTAGTGTTTACATTATATAAATTTGGAGACCAAACAATATCTGCAGCTACTGTAGTAGCGCTAATTCCATATTGAAATTGCGTACCATTTGTTTTAATCCAAATTTTTCCAGAATATACATTTGTTGCATTTGAAAAAGTTGCAAAATAAGCTGAACCTGTTGTAGATATTCCTGTTAAATCAGTAACTTTAATTAAAAATGAAGCGTAAATATTACCAGTAGTTGTGTCTGTGAAAGGTAATAAAGTGTCACTTCCAGTACCTGCTAAAGCTACTGAATTTCCTGTTGCAGTAATACCTGTATAAGACAAGTTACCAGCAACAGCTAAAATTTCATCTGATCCAACTGAAGTGTTTTTCCACATTTGTGAAAAGTTAAGCGCTGTACCAACGTTATAATTAAAAGGTTCGTTTACAGGTAAAGTATTATTTGTTCCAATACAACTATCTGGACTTATAACAGTAAAAGAAAATGAACAAGATGGTCCAGAAGCAATTACTACAGTAGAAGTCCCTAAAGTACTTTCATTATATGTTAAAATTACATTTCCTGTTGCAGCAGTTGAAGGATTGTCTCCAGATATTGTAGAACCAGTAGCCGTTATTGCGTAAGTACCTGTTGCCCCACCTGTAAATGGAATAGTTACCGTATAGTTATCTAATGCTGAAGTTGAAGTAACACAAGCGATTACGGGAGTTCCCAATACTAATGTGCAAGAAGCTGAAACTGCAGCTAATTTAACATCGTCAATTCTCATTTGAGCTGTTGCTGGCTGTGTGAATCTTAGTGACAAAGTTGCAGAAGATGGGATTTGACCTCCAGGAATTGTAACTAAATTCCATAATGTATTTGTGTTATTTGTAAAAGTTATAGGTGTCCAAGTTGTACCATCTGTTGACTTTTCAACTACTAATTGAGTTGCAGCCACACTTGTAAGATAACCAAATGAAAGTTGAATATCAGAAGCAGTGTAAGTAGATGTATTAATACCGCTAATAATTAAGTTTTTACCTGCAGTAGAAGTTAAAAAAACATTTCCATTTCCAGAAGCGCCTACATAACCTAAAGAACCAGATGTGGCTCTAACATCTCCAGATCCAGTATAAAGTATTGGAGAAGGATTTTGAAACGTAGCTGGTGCAGTACCAGTAGTATATAAAGGAAATGAAGTATTTCCAGAAGGCGTTCCGAAATTTTCGGAATAAATAGTTTGTCCAAAACTAGAAATAGTTAATAAACAAGAAAGTAAAAAGTAAAGTTTTTTCATTTTTTTAGAAATTAAATTGAGTACAAATATAGAAACAAAATTAATTTTCGGACCCATTGGTCTCACAAAATTAATGTAAATTTAATAAAGATAAAATAGTAACTAGTTAACAATCAGTTTTCTAGTAGCTGAAGCCTCGCCTTCCTTGATTTTAATAATGTAAACACCAGGGTTCAAATTAGAGATGTTTAATTCTTTAGTGTATAAAGTAGTATCAATTACTTTTTTACCTAAAACATCAAAAATTTCAACTTTTTTATCCAAATTTAATCTAGAAGTAATGTAAACTTTCCCAGTATTGTTAGGGTTTGGGTACAAACTTAGTCCTTCAATAGTAGGTTCTTGTGATTTAGCTGAACTACTGTTTCTGCTTTCTTGAGCCACAGCGCCAAAACTAAATGATAAGAAGAATAGGATGATATAAATGTAATTTTTTGCCATAATTTGAATATATGAAGTAAATTTATAAAATAAATATCAATTAGTAT
>NZ_JAGNYF010000068.1 GCF_017985075.1 Flavobacterium sp. | reverse complement strand
TAGCTCATTTTGTCTTCTAATCCAAATTGTTTTACCGCAGCAACACTATCACCACCTCCAACTAAAGAGAAACAGCCGTTTTTAGTAGATTCGGCAATAAAATCGCCAAGGGAAATGGTTCCGTTAGCAAAAGTTGGTAATTCAAACACACCTATTGGTCCGTTCCAAAGTATGGTTTTTGAGTTTAAAACTACTTCTTTAAATTGCTCTAATGTTTTTGGACCTGCGTCTAAACCTTGCCATCCAGCAGGGATTTCAGCCACATTTACGACTTGTGTATTGGCATCATTAGAAAAGGCATCAGCGGCTAAAACATCTACAGGTAAATGAATTTTCACACCTTTTGCCGTAGCTTGTTTCATAATGTCTAAAGCCAATTCCATTTTGTCGTCTTCACAAATAGAATCGCCGATATTTCCGCCCATCGCTTTAATGAAGGTAAACGTCATTCCGCCACCAATAATCATATGGTCTACTTTGTCTAAAATGTTTTCAATAATGGTGATTTTAGAAGACACTTTACTTCCTCCAAGTATTGCGGTTACTGGTTTTTCAGAATTTTTTAATACTTTGTTGATGCTTTCAATTTCTTTTGCTAATAAAGCGCCGAAACATTTATCATTTGGAAATTCGTTTGCAATAATTGTAGTTGAAGCGTGCGCTCTGTGTGCTGTTCCGAAGGCATCGTTTACATACACATCGCCTAAACTTGCTAATTCTTTAGAAAAACCAACATCTCCAGCTTCTTCTTCGGCATAAAAACGTAAATTTTCCAAAACTAAAATTTCGCCATTTTGAAGATTTGCAGCGGCTTCTTTCGCAATTTCACCTCTACAATCTGAAGCAAATTTTACTTTTTTTCCTAAAACTTCTTCAATTTTATAAACAATATGGCTCAAAGAATATTTATCTTCTTTTCCTTTTGGTCTTCCTAAGTGCGACATTAAAATAACCGCTCCGCCATCGTTTAAAATCTTATCAATAGTTGGTTTTGCCGCTTCAATTCGATTCGCATCGGAAACGTTAAAATTTTCGTCTAAAGGGACATTAAAATCTACACGGATTAACGCTTTTTTGTTTTTAAAATTGATGTCGAAGATCGTTTTCATAGGAAATAGGTTCTAAATTGTTGTTTATGATATTTGCAAATATAAAAGTTTGATTTTAAAACCAAGATAAAAATCGCTTATATTTGCTACATGTTATTTAAAGATATATTAGGTCAAGACCACATTAAAAACTATTTAATTACCACTGCCAACGCAGGACGGATTCCGCACGCGCAATTATTTATTGGGCCTGAAGGTTCTGGAACCTTACCAATGGCTATGGCGTATGCACAATATATTTTATGTAACAATTCCGACGGCGAAAACACCACCGGAAACAGTGCTTGTAATTTAAAATTTGAACATATTTCGCATCCTGATATGCATTTTGTGTATCCGATTACATCTACAGATGAAGTGAAAGGAGACAGCGTTGTAAGTACAAATTTTTTAGACCAGTGGCGCAGTTTTGTTAAAGAAAACCCATACGGAAGTTTATTTGACTGGTACAAAAAATTAGAAATTCCTAAAAAACAAGGAATTATAAGTGTTAAAGAATCGGCAGCAATTAATAAAAACTTATCATTAAAAGCATACGAAGGTGGCTATAAGGTAATGATTATATGGATGGCCGATAAAATGAGAACTGACGCAGCAAATAAATTGCTGAAACTATTAGAAGAACCGCCCGAAAAAACAATTTTTATATTAATTTCTGAAAGTATTGACGATTTATTGCAAACGATTATTTCGCGATGTCAAGTAGTTGATTTTTTAGCGTTACCAGAGCAAGTAATTACGAATGCCTTAATTGCTACACATAAAGTAGAGGCTAATTTAGCTAAAAAAATAGCACATCAATGCGAAGGTAATTATAACAAAGCGCTTCATTTATTGCATAAAGATGATGATGATAGTGTTTTTGAAGAATGGTTTATCAACTGGGTGAGAGCCGCTTTTAAAGCCAAAGGAAACGCAAGTGTAATTGCTGATTTAATTTCTTGGAGCGCCACAATCGCTAAAGAAGGCAGAGAAACGCAAAAGAACTTTTTGCAATTTTGTATTCAATTTTTTCGACAAGCCTTGTTGTTGAATTATCAAGCAACTGATTTGGTGTATTTACAACCAAATTTTGAAAATTTTAAACTCGAAAAATTTGCGCCTTTTGTTCACGGAAATAACATAATGGATATTTTTAAAGAATTGGAAGACGCAATGTATCATATTGAAAGAAACGGAAACAGTAACATTATTTTAACCGATTTATCGATAAAATTAACACGATTATTACATAAAAAAGAAGTCTAAAATTACGAATTGAGATTTACAAATTAAAAACAAAAATTATGAATGAATTTGCACTACTACTACTAGCTTTTTTAGCCATTACATTTTTACAATCAGGATACGATAAAATAGCCGATTGGAACGGAAATGTAAGTTGGTTAAAAGGTCATTTTTCTCAAACTTTTCTTAAAAACCAAGTCCCAGCGGCTTTACTTACTATTTTAGCTTTAGAAATTGTAGCTGGTGTATTGTCTATTATGGGGATTGCTGAAAACATTACAAGTGGACGAACCATTATGGGCGATTATGCTTGTATGGTTTCTTGTATTACGCTTTTGTTGTTGCTTTTCGGACAACGTGTAGCGAAAGATTACGATGGCGCCAGAACGATTGTAATTTATTTAATTCCAGCTTTGTTGGGGGTGTATTGGTTGTAATTTACGCGTCCATTTTGTCCTGCTGAAAGCATCTCTTTTTGTTGAATTGAAAAACGTTGAGTGAGACCCTTTCAGGGTGACAAACGTTGTGTTGCGTTTTGTTTGTTAAACTATTTACTCACAATTTGTTATGCTGAAAGCATCTCAAGTCAAATCGTATCGTTTAAAAAATCCAAATTTGAATTAAAATTTTTAATGAGTTCAAGTTTACGATCTCGTTTCATTAATTTAATTTCTTTTTCTCTTTCTATTGCTTGTTGAACCCAACCATAATGTTCATAATATAGCAGGTAAGACACATTGTATTTTGCAGTAAAACTATTTGGATTTAATTTTGATTTGTGTTCGTGTAATCTTCTTTTTAGATTATTGGTCATTCCTGTATAAAGCACTGTTTTTGCTTTATTTGTAAGAATATAAACGTAAAAATTATAAATTCCTTCTGTAAATTCAATCATTGATTTTGGCGGTTAAAATTATTAATATTGTGCGAGACCCTTTAAGGGTGACAATCTGTGTGGTGAAACTGTATGCTTAATTCTTCAAGCTTACTTTAAACAAACGCAATTCTTCCCAAGAGAATTGATTGCCGTGTTTTTCTTTTAAAAGACCTAAGCCTTCATTCTTATAGCCCTTAAACGCTTCTTCTAAAGCTGCGATTTTTTCATCGGACATAATATCTGAAATGGTTAATGCTTCCATTTCAATAAGTTTCGTAAAATGTAAATAAATCGAACTTACGGTTAGTTTTCGTTTGGCTGCAATTTCTTCCACAGACAAATTTTGTTTCCAAAGCTCTAATGTGATTTCGATTGTAGATTTTTTAGGTTCTGTTGATTTAGCTTTTTTGGCTTTCGATTTCTTACTAAAAGTTTCCGAATAATCTTTGGCAACAAAACCATCAATTTCCTTGAATTTTTCAGATAACGAAGCAATTTTATTAATTTTATAATACTTCATTTCGTCTGAAGACATAGTGCTTTTATTAAAATCAATTCCGTTTACTAAATTTTTAATCAACAGCATTGATTTTTTCAATTGTAAAACCGTTTTTACTTGAATTTCTTCTAATTCCAAAAGTTCATCGTGAAACGTTTTTACTTTTTTCAAGTTACTCACTTCCGCAATTTTCAAAAGCAAATCGGTTACCTGATAATCTAATGTTTTAAAATAATAATCATATGCCGCCTCGCAACGTTCTGCCAGAAAAGGAATGTCGATAGTTTCTTGGAAACAAATTTTCTGGATTTGATTGCTAAATTTCTGAGAAGAATCCAATAAAGCTGCCAAAATGCTTTCGTTTTGTTGTGCCCAAATTCGGTATTTCGATTTGGTTGAATTGGTTACTTCGTCGTTATACGAAAATAAATGATTGCGCCATTCTTGAGCCAATTGTCTGAAATCGAAACTTTTACACAACTCTAATCGTAAAAAATGTTTGGATTCTAATGCTAATGATTTTTCTAATACGATTTCATCTGCCTTATTATTGGCGTAATTTAATACTTCGGTATCGGAAGAAATGCCGTTTAATTGTATCGGAGAAAGCAAAATTAAGCCTTTTAACGAACGAAGTCGAGACAAAGCCACATAGGCTTGTCCGGGCGCAAAAACACGTGAAACATCTAACGCTGCGTTGTCAAAGGTTAAACCTTGACTCTTGTGAACCGTAATTGCCCAAGCCAATTTTAAAGGATAATGACTAAATGTTCCTACGACGGTTTCTTCAATCTCTTTGGTATCAGGATTTACCGTATATTTTATGTTTTCCCAAGTGTATAAATCAACTTCAACGGTTTTGTTTTCTTCTTCAAAATGAACTAAAATTTCTTTTTCAGCCAATGAAGTAATTTTTCCTATTTTTCCGTTAAAATAATTTTTTTCAAAAGAGGTGTCGTTTTTAATAAACATTACTTGAGCGCCTACTTTCAAATCCATTTTTGGTTCAATAGGATACATTTTTTCCGGAAAATCTTCTACAATTTCGGGAAAGTAAGAAACCGTTTTTGCTTTTAATTCTGCTAAAGCCTCTTTATTAATTTCGTCTGCTTTTGCGTTATGCGTGGTAACAATAATACAACCGTTATGGTTTTTGATATTAAAATTTGGATTTACATATTGATTTAAAACAGCAATATTTTCCTTCGTAATTTTATTATTTCTTAGGTTGTTTAAAATAGAAATAAAAGTTTCATCATCTTGACGATAAATTTTATCCAATTCTATATATAAAGGTGGATTTTGTTGGATTACTTGCGAATGAAAAAAGAACATCCCTTGATAATAGTTCTTTAATTCGTACCATTCTTCTTGCTTAATTACGGGCGGTAATTGCAATAAATCGCCAATAAAAAGTACTTGAACGCCACCAAAAGGCGCATCTATTCTTCTCACTTTTTGAAGCATAAAATCAATCGCATCCAACACGTCTGGTCGAAGCATAGATACTTCATCAATAATTAGTAATTCTAAATTTACCAGCACTTGTTTTTTAGTGCCGTTCATTCGGAAGTGTTTGCTAATCGTACTTTTCGTTTCAAATTTATATTGATACGAATTGGAATTTACAACTTTATAATCAGGAATAAAAGCCGCAAACGGCAATTGAAACATAGAATGAATGGTAACGCCACCCGCATTAAGTGCGGCAATTCCGGTAGGGGCAACCACGACCGTGTTTTTGTGTGACGTGGCAATAATTTCTTTAAGAAGTGTGGTTTTTCCAGTACCTGCTTTACCTGTTAAAAAAACAGATTTGTTGGTTTGGTTGATAAATTGCAACGTGTACTGTGCGGCTTTAGATAGGTGTTTCATTTGGCGTATAGTTTAGGTTAAAGTTGATGGCAAAGAATTGAGTTGTTCGTTAATAACAAATTTAATTGAAAAAAAATTCTGAAACAAGTTCGAAATACTAAAATATAAAAAAAGCCCTGATTTCTCAAGGCTAATGATTTATTTTTTTTCTTTTGTTGCTTTGTATTGTTCGTTTAACTCTTTTAGCAACTTGTCTGTTAAGTTATACGAATCTTTTGCATAAATTACAGAAGGAGCATCTTCTGAAGTCGTAAAAATATAATCGAATTTTTCTTTTTTACCGAATTCTCTGATGTATTTTTTTACTTGTTTAATTAAAGTGTCTTGTAATTTTCCGCCTTCTGTTTGAATTTGGGCTAAAACTTGATCTCTTTCTTGTAAAATTTGTTGTTCTCTTTGTTGTAATTCGCCATATTTTTGTTGTGCCCAAGCTTGTCCGTTTGCTTGTGCATTACGTTGAAAAGCGTCTTTTTCTGCTTGTAATTGTCTGCCTTTTGCTTCTAAAGGACGTCCTATTTCTTCAGATTTAACTTTAAATTTTTCGTTTTCATCTTTAAATTTTTCGTATTTTTCTAATAGAACAGAAGTATCTATATAACCTGTTTTAAAATCTGCTTTTGACGTGGTGGTTTCTTGACAAGAGATTAATGCTACACTTAATGCAACAATGCTTACTAATTTTTTCATTTTTGTAAAGTATGATTATTTAATTTGTAATCGTTTTTTTTAATTTTGGTAAAAATAATAGGTTTCTTTTAATTTTTGCTTCTTTTTTGAAAATAAATTAAAAAGGAGGCACTATAAGAAAAATTTATGTGTTGTTAAATATACAATAAGAAATCACTATTGAAAACGGCTTATTTAAACCTTTATTTTATTAATTAACTTTTTTTGTAAATGTATTTGGGTGTTTTTACAAGAAAAACCGCTTAAAACGTATTTATTTGCGTTTTACTTGTTTTTTATGATATAAATGTGCGAAGAAAACTCCTTTTTGAACAATCCTGACACATTTGAACATAAACCAACTAAAAATCCTTTTACGAAACTCATTTTTCCATTTTTATATTTTTCAGATAAAAGGGAAACATAAAAACTATCAAACCACATTGGTTTTACTTTTTTCAATTCCATATCCACATCTGAAAACAATCTTTTTATACTGGTTTTTGAAAAATGCCATAAATGACGTGGTACATCATACGCTGCCCAAAAACGATTGTAATATTTGGCATCGTACGATTTGTAATTTGGTACCGCTATAATAATGGTTCCGTTTGGCTTAACAATACGTTTTAAATTGGCAATATATTCTTCTAAATTTGGTACGTGTTCTAAAACGTGCCACATAGTTACCGCATCAAAGGTGTTTTCTGGTAAAGCAAAAATATCTTCAGTAAACGAAATGCCCTTATTAGCAGCCAATTGTTTCGCGTCAGAATTTGGTTCAAAACCTAATATCGACCAACCTTGATTTTTAGCTTCTACTAAAAAATCGCCTGTTCCGCAACCAATATCTAACAACTTACCTTTACTGTTTTGTTCTTTATTTAATAATGAAACTTTGCCTTTAATGGCATTTCGTTTTACTAAATGATATGTTTTTTCAAACAGTGTTCTTTTACCGTCTGTATGCGAAATATAATCTTCGCTTTCGTAATACTTAGGTAAAACATCTAATGAAGGAGTAGGGTGTGTTTTTAAAATATCATATTCTTTGTTGTATAACAAGGTAAAGGTTTCTTTTGAAACCGAATGATCTTTGACAATTATAAATTGGTTTTCTTCTAAAAAATTCATTTTCTCTTTATTTATTGGCTTTAACAACGTTGTTTCACGTGGAACTTTTTTATAGTGTTCAGCGTTCAGTTTTAAGTGTTAAGTACTAATGAAACTAATAACTGATTGCTAATTAACGTCCCATATGAATTAGAAGTACCGAAATATCACTTGGCGAAACGCCGCTAATACGTGAAGCTTGTGCTATACTTGTTGGTCTTATTTTTGTTAGTTTTTGACGCGCTTCGATTGAAATCGCTTTAATTTTATCGAAATCATAGTTGTCTGGAATGCGAACATCTTCAAGACGGTTGACTTTATCCGCGTGATTTTTCTCTTTTTCGATGTAACCAGAATATTTCACTTGAATTTCGGCTTGTTCAATCACTTCTTGATCTAAATTATGCTCTGATATATAATTTGTAACTGCTTCAAATTTCAAAATATCATCTAAATCAATTTGTGGTCGAGAAAACACTTTAAACATTTTGTCACCTTGTGTCATTAAACTTGAACCTTTTGCTTCTAAAATAGGGTTGGCAACTTCTGCTTTAATACTTGTTTCTTTAAAGAAAGTAACAAATTTTTCAGAAGCATCTAATTTATATTCCATTCGTTTCAAACGATCTTCTTTCGCTAAACCAATTCCATATCCTTTCGGAGTTAATCTTAAATCGGCGTTATCTTGACGTAATAAGGTTCTATATTCTGCGCGAGAAGTAAACATTCTGTAAGGTTCTTCTGTTCCTTTTGTGATTAAATCATCAATTAAAACGCCAATATATGCTTCATCTCGCTTTAAAATCAAAGGTTCTTTTTCTTGAACTTGTAATGCTGCGTTAATACCCGCCATTAATCCTTGAGAAGCGGCTTCTTCGTAACCGGTTGTACCATTAATCTGTCC
>NZ_JAGNYF010000067.1 GCF_017985075.1 Flavobacterium sp. | reverse complement strand
GTTATGCCTCACCCTATGCCAACAGTGCTAAAAATGAACAAACAGATAAAAATGAAAATAGAAAACCAAAGCTTCGCAAAATTAAAAGAGGTGCAAGCCAAAGCACAAAGCCAACGCTTTTGCACCACATTTAATTTTGCCCCAACGCACCCAAGCCCACCCACCACCCAATCAGAACAAACTTTGGACAAAAGTCTAAAAAACTAAAATATACGTTAAATTTGCAAACTAAAAATAAATAAAATGGCAGAAGTAATTAATTTAAGAAAAGGCGACAAAGTCGCAGTAGGTTTTACAAACATTACCGTTGGTTTAGGATGGGAACCGAACGAAGGTACAGGAGGAACATTTGATTTGGATGTTTCTGCAATTATGATTGACGAAAAAAGAAAAATGCCAAACAAAGACTACTTTGTTTTTTATGGCAATTTGAATTCGCCTGACAATTCAGTAACTCATACAGGAGACGACCCAGACGGAACTTCAAGTGATGGAGACGATGACGAATCTATTATTATTGACTTGACAAAAATCAACCCAAGTGTTCAAGAGATTTTATTTGTTGTAACCATTGACGGAGCAGCGGACAAAAAACAAAACTTTGGACAAGTTAGAGATTCTTATATCCGACTTATAGACAACAATACAGGAAAAGAAGTAATGAAATATGAATTAGGCGAAGACTTCTCTATTGAAACAGGAATTGAATTTGGAAGATTATACAGAAGAAATAATGAATGGAAATTTGACGCGTCAGGTGTTGGATACAAAGAAGATTTAGCTTTCTTTTTAAGTAAATATTTTTCAGGAACTATAAACAAATAAATTTAAAATATGCAAGAAGTAATAAACTTATCAAAAGGTCAAACGATAGACCTACGCAAAAATTCAAAAGGCGAAAGCGTTTACGACCTTTCACAAGTAACAATTGGTTTAGGTTGGGATGTTCGCCAAAAAGAAAGTGGTTTTTTAGGAAAATTATTTGGAGGAAATAAAGAAGAGGAATACGACCTTGATGCAATTGCATTTTTATTAGATGCAAATGGAAAAGTAGCAAATCTTGGACGAACAAAACAAGCTACAAACGGACAAAACATTGGGCTTTTTGAAGGTGATGTAATCTTCTTTAATTCTCAAAATCACCCATCAGGTCATATATGGCTTACAGGCGACAACCGAACAGGTGCAGGCGATGGAGACGATGAGCAAATTATTGTAAAATTGGATTCATTAGACCAAAAATATCAAAAAATACTTTTTGTAGTTTCTATTTATCAAGGCAGAAAAAACAACCAACATTTTAGTATGGTTGATAATGCCTTTATAAGAGCAGTTGATGCAAAAGGAAAAGAAATTACAAAATATAGTTTGTCAGGCGATGCCTCATTAAATGGAAAATGTTCAATGGTTTTTTCAGAAGTGTATCGACATAACGGAGATTGGAAATTTAGAGCAATTGGAGAACCACACGACACAGACAATTTTATCGACATTCTTAAAAAATACACTAACTAAAAATTATAAATAAAATGAGAAGATTACCAGTATATCTATTATTAGACACATCAGGCTCAATGGGAGGAGAACCAATTGAAGCTGTAAAAAATGGTGTGCAAATTATGATTAGTTCATTGCGTGGAAATCCACAAGCACAAGAAACGGCCTACATTTCGGTAATAACGTTTGATAGTGTTGCAAATCAAATAATTCCATTAACTGACTTGGGTTCTTTTCAAATGAGAGACATTCAAGCAACAGGAGGAACATCACTTGGCGAAGGTTTGAATTTATTGAGTAGGTGCATTGACAATGAAGTTACAAAAACAACACCTGAAACAAAAGGCGATTGGAAACCATTAGTTTTTATTATGACTGATGGAATGCCAACTGATAGTTGGCAAAATGGACTTGCAGAATTCAAAAAAAGAAAAACAGGAATTGTTGTTGCTTGTGCAGCAGGAAGTGGTGCAGATACAAGTGTACTAAAACAAATAACTGAAAATGTAGTTGAACTTGCCACAGCCGACAGCCAAAGTATAGCTAAATTCTTTGCTTGGGTTACAGCATCAATTGGCGTTTCATCTACAAAAGTAGAAGACAGTGGAAAAGAAGTAATAGGGTTAAATGAATTGCCACCACCACCATCAGAATTAAATATTGTTGTATAATGCGAAGACTACCAGTTTACTTTTTATTGGACACATCGGGTTCAATGAATGGCGAACCAATTCAGGCATTAAACAACGCTTTAAGTGGTATGATAAATTCTTTGCGTTCCGATGCTCAAGCATCTGAAACGCTTTGGATTAGCATAATTACATTTAACTCTACCGTTACTGAATTAGTGCCATTAACAGAATTGCCAGCATTTCAGCTACCTGAAATTACTGACCCTATTGGTGCAACTTTCACAGGTAAAGCTTTAGAATTGTTGCATAGTAAAGCAAGTACAGACATTAAAAAAGGAAATGCAAATCAAAAAGGAGATTGGAAGCCTTTACTTTTTTTAATTACAGACGGCAAGCCGTCTGACACTATGCTTTATAGTGAAATGATACCTAAAATAAAAGCATTGAATTTTGGTGTAATTGTAGGTTGTGCAGTTGGGCAATTAGCAGATGATTCAAAACTAAAAGAACTAACAGATAATGTGGTGCATTTAGCCACAGCCGACACTTCAACATTAAAGCAATTTTTTAAATGGGTTTCTGATACTATTGAACACGGTAATAAAAGTATGGGAACAACTGATACGGTGGCTTTGCCACCACCACCCCAAGAAGTAGTACAAGTAATATGAGAATGATTTTACCAATAGTATTAAATGTGTTTATTGTAGGCTTGTTTCTATACTCTAAACTATTGCCTTATAAAGACAAATTGAATAATCAATACAAAGGAATTTTTGATTTTTTCAATAGCATTTTTACACCTATATTAAACTTCTTGAAAAAATTTGTAAAGCCTTTTCAAGTTGGACAAGGTTTGTCAGTTGATTTAACACAAATAATATTATTGATTTTGCTTTTAATACTTCTAAATAATTTTTAACTATGAGAAGACTACCAATATATTTTTTAATAGATGTTTCTGAATCTATGGTTGGCGACCCAATCCAGCAAGTAGAAGAAGGTTTGGCAACAATTATAAAAACCTTAAAAACAGACCCAACAGCAATAGAAACAGTTTGGGTTTCAATTATAATTTTTGCAGGACAAGCCAAAACACTTGTGCCATTGCAGGAATTAATAAATTTTTATCCACCGAAATTTCCAATTGGTAGTGGAACTTCATTGAGCAAAGGTTTAGGACATTTAATGTTTGAATTAAGAAAAAACATTGTAAAAACAACCCAAGAAGTAAAAGGCGATTGGAAACCAATTGTATTTTTATTTACAGATGGTGTGCCAACAGATAATACAAAAAATGCCATTGCAGAATGGAAACAAAATTGGGCAAGAACTGCCAATTTAGTAGCAATTTCTTTTGGTAGTGATACTGATACAGAACAATTAGGAGAACTAACAGAAAATGTTTTGCACTTTAAAAATACAGATACTAATGCTTACAAACAGTTTTTTAAATGGGTTACAGATTCCATAAAAACAAGTAGTGAAAGTGTTGAGAATAATAAAACAGGTTTTGAGTTAGCCAATTTTGATGAAAATACACTTTCAAAAATTGACTTGTCAAAAAATAAAAAAACCGATTTTGTAGATGATAATTTTGTGGTTTTATCTGCAAAATGCCAAAACTCAAAACGACCCTATTTAATGAAATACAAAAGACATATTTCATTAAATAGCACAGGTGATATAGATAAAATTTACAGATTAGTTGGTGCTTTTCAAGTTGATAATACCTATTTTGAATTATCCGATGAAACAGCAATAAACCAAAAAATTAGCACCGAAGAATTATTGGGTGCACCTACTTGCCCTTGTTGTGGCAATCAATTTGCTTTTGCAGTATGCCAATGTACTAAACTTCATTGCATAGGAAATGAGGAAGTAAGCACTTGTCCTTGGTGTGGTAACCAAGGCACTTATGGTGCAGGAGAAGGAAATTTTGATGTAAATAGAACACAAGGATAAAGCAATGGATATTAAAGCGTACATACAAAATCTACTGAAAGGAAAAGGTATTGAAATCAATACTAACAGAAATTCATTATTAGAGGAGTTTTCTAATAACTCAACAAATACTGAATTGGTTAAAAGTATCTTTGAAAATCAAGAAAAAATTATGATAAATTGGAATATAAAAAATAGAATTGCAGACATACAGTCTCAACATATTGTAATACCAAATGCAAAAGAACTAATTCCTTATACAGCAAAAATAGATTTTGTAGCACTCAATTTAACTGATTTGATTGATGAAAAATTTGAGGGATTAGAAGATTTAGGGTTAAGTTTTAATAAAACAACAGATACCATAGAAGGAACACCTACAAAAAGTGGAGATGTTAAATTTAAACTTTTATATAAAATCAAAGGCGAGAATGAAACTGACCCTTTCAACGAAAAATTAATTTCATTAGTTGTAAATCCTGACCCAAAAACTTTGTGGGTTTTAAAACCAAGTAATCAAGAAGCCATTTTTGCAAAGCCTGACGATATTTCTTTATTTGATAAATTAGGAGAAAAAAATATTGTTGTATCCTCTAAAAGAGGAAGAAGTCACGGAAAAGAAGGTACTTCAAGAGATGATGATTTTGCTTTCAAATATTTTGAAAAAACTCAATGGTCTTTAGTGGTTGTAAGTGATGGTGCAGGAAGTGCATATCTTGCAAGAATTGGTTCAAAATTGGCTTGCGATGCAGTAGTAGAATATTTTGAACAAGTTGCAGACATTGATAAAATGAAAGAATTTGAAGATAAAATTTCAGAATACAACCAAGACAAAACAGATGAAAAATTAAAGGAAATACAAATTTTGTCAAAACAAAATTTATACAAAGCAAGTGTTTATGTTCACAACAAATTAAAAGAGTTTGCAGAGCAAACTTTTTCAACAAACCCAGAACTTTTTAATAATCCAAAAGCGAAAACAAATTTAGAATATTTACATTCTACTTTAATTTTCACATTATTTAAAAAATATGAATTTGGTTATTTAATACAAAGTTTTGGAGTTGGCGACTGCCCTATTGCAGTGATGAATTTTGACAAATCAGAAACTACTTTATTAAATTGGTTAGATGTTGGCGAATATGGTGGAGGGACAAGATTTATTACTCAACCTGATATTTTCCAAAAACAGGAAGTAATGATAACACGATTTAATTTGAAAATTATTGATGATTTTTCTTACCTATTTTTAATGACAGATGGAATTTATGATGCAAAATTTGTAGTAGAAGCCAATCTTGAAAAACACGAAAAATGGGTTGAATTTTTAGAAGATTTAGAAGGGAAAAATGATGAGAATAATAAAGTAGAATTTAATAAAGACAACAGCGAAATTGCAAATCAATTATCAAAATGGATGGACTTTTGGAGTGCAGGAAACCACGATGATAGAACTTTAGCAATAGTTTTTTAAACGATATTATATGCAAACTATTACACTAAAATCTATTTTAGACAATACCAAAAGCTACCAATATGTAGATAATGGAGAACCTATGCGTGGAGGAATGAAAGATGTTTATTTCAGTCCTGATAAATCGTATGTTGTTGCTTTTTACAGAAAAAAATTAGACTTTGATGGCAAAGAACTAGTAAGGCAATTAACAACCAATTACAGGAAAGGGATATTCGATAATCCAGACGGGCAATATTGGAAAAATATTTATTGTTGGCCTTATGATATTGTAGAGAAAGATGGATTAACAGGTATAATTGTGCCAACTTATGAAAAGCATTTTTTCTTTAAACAAGGTTATGCAAGCAATGACATTTTAAAAGGTAAAGAGAAAAATGGCAAATGGTTTGCAAGTGCAAAATTTAGAGCAACAAATTCAAAAACTAAATTAGACAAATCTGAATTAGGGAATTGGTTAAGTTATTTTCAAGTATGTGTAAATATTGCAAGAGGTGTAAAACGCCTACACAGTGCAGGTTTAGCTCATTCTGATTTATCTTATGCAAATGTTTTGATTGACCCTGCAAGTGGTTCAGCAAATATTATAGATATAGACGGTCTAGTTGTTCCTAAAAAGTTTTATCCGACAGTAATTGGAACAGCCGATTTTATTGCACCTGAAGTATTATCTACAAAACATTTAGATATAAAAGACCCTTTAAGAAAATTACCCGAAAGAACAACAGACTTACACGCCTTGGCAGTTTTAATTTATATGTACCTATTGTACAGGCATCCTTTGAGAGGGGGGAATTATTTTGGACAAATTGACGAAGTAGAAGAAGAGAATTTTTTAATGGGTTCAAAAGCACTATTTGTTGAACATCCAACCGATAGCAAAAACAGAAATTTCAAAAGAGAGTATGGCGAAAATTTAGAGAAATTTAAACCTTGGACAGATTTAGCAAAAACACCATACACCATAACAGGACCTTACTTAAAAGAACTTTTTGACCAAGCTTTTATAAAAGGTTTACACAATCCTATTGAAAGACCAACAGCAGATGCTTGGGAACAAGCATTGATAAAAACTAATGACCTAAAATTAGAATGTAGCAATAAACAATGTGAGCAAAAATGGTTTATTTATAATAATACAAAAGATACAAAATGTCCTTTTTGTAATACAAAATATAATAATACTATTCCTGTTTTGGATTTGTTTTATCAATTCAAGCCTAATGTTTGGAAACCTGAAAATCAAAGAATTGTAGTGTATAATAATGCCACTTTACACAAATGGCATTCTAACAGAAACATAATTAGAAATGAAAAACTTATTGACAAAGACAAAGTAAGCGATGGTTACTTTGCGTTTCATAACAACAAATGGGTTTTTGTAAATCAAAAACTTACTTCATTAAAAGATGTAACAGAAGATAAAGAAATTCCTATCGGTTCAATGGTAGAAATCACAAACGGCAAAAAACTTTTATTTTCAAAAGAAGATGGAGGAAGAGTAGCCATAATTACAATAGCAAACAATTAAATAATAAATAAATCAAAATAAGTATGGAACAAAGTATTTTACAATTACACCCTGGGTTAGTTTGGGGTTTCGGCATCACAGTAATTATTATGTTATTGTTAGACCTCGGTGTTTTCAACAAAAAAAGCCACATAGTTTCTAATAAAGAAGCTACTGTTTGGACTATCATCTGGATTTCATTATCAATGGTATTTTCAGGCGTAGTATATTATGTTTTTAATCAAGATACTGGTGGTCACGAATTAGCTATTGAAAAATTTACACAATTTCAGGCGGCATACTGGATAGAAAAAGCTTTATCAGTAGACAATCTTTTTGTATTTATTTTAGTATTTGGATATTTTAAAGTTCCTCGAGAATTACACCATAAAGTGCTTTTTTGGGGTATTTTAGGAGCGTTACTTTTTAGAGCAATATTTATATTCGCTGGGGTTGGTATTATTAATTTGACTTATCTCCCAACTTTTGAACTATTTGACAAAAATGTTGAGATTAATATTGTTTTAACACTTTTTGGTTTATTCCTTGTATATGCTGGTATTAAATCTTGGGGGGGTGGTGACGATGATGATGAGCAAGATTTTGCAAATTCAGCAGGTGCAAAATTGGTAAAAAAACTTTACAAAGTAAGTGATAACTATGACAAAGATAGATTTTTTACAGTTCAAAACGGTTTAAAAGTTGCAACACCTTTACTTGTTGTTGTTGCAGTTATTGAGTTTACAGATGTGTTATTTGCTGTTGATTCTATTCCTGCAATTTTTGCTATTTCAAAAGACCCATTCATTCTTTATACATCAAATATTTTTGCTATTCTTGGACTTCGTTCATTATACTTTTTGTTGTCAAATTTTATTCATATGTTCAGTAAATTGCCTTATGGTTTGGCAATAATTTTGACATTTATCGGTATAAAAATGATAATTTCACCTTGGTATCATATTTCTTCGCCAATTTCATTAGGCATAGTTGGTGGTGTTTTACTTATTTCCGTATTAGTTTCAATAATGTTTCCTGAAAAAAAAGAAGAATAAGCCAACGCTTTTGGTAGCACATTTGCATTTTTGCCAAAGCACAAACCAACGCTAAAAAATGCAAAAGAGCTACCAAGCCAACGCACCAAAACACAATCAAAAATAGACAGACGAATAACGACCGACAAAGAAGGGCGAAGGCATAACAGCAGTTTGGCAAAATGGCGGGTTCAGTGCTAAATTGAACATTTGGTTTTCAAATGAACTTTAGTGCTAAAATGAAAGCAAGTGCTTCTAAATCCGCCACTTCGCCAAGCTGCAAAACGTT
>NZ_JAGNYF010000019.1 GCF_017985075.1 Flavobacterium sp. | reverse complement strand
CCCTTATTTATGGGGTGGAAAAACACCTTTTGGAATTGATTGTTCCGGTTTTACACAAATGGTGTATAAACTTAACGGGTATACCCTTTCAAGAGATGCCTCACAACAAGCAATTCAAGGAGATGCCTTAAGCTTTATTGAAGAAAGTGAGCCTGGAGATTTAGCTTTTTTTGATAACGATGAAGGAAATATTATTCATGTTGGAATTATGATGGAAAACAATTACATCATTCACGCTTCAGGAAAAGTTAGAATTGACAGAATTGACCATTTAGGTATTTATAATGTAGATACAGGAAGACATACTCACAAACTAAGAGTGATTAAGAAAGTGATTTAAGTTATTTCGATTAATTTTTGTTATTTATCTAATACTTTTTTAAGAACAACAGTACATTTTTTATTTTTCTCTTTATAATGATAATAAGTTAAAATTATAATATTTTCATTGCAAATTTCAATTTTATATTCGCCTTTATCCCAAACAAAAATGGAATCATTTTTTATTGACCAAGTCCTTAAGCCACTTATTAAATCACCATCATTATTAAATAAATCAAACCCTTTTCCTTCGTCTATTGGTTTACTTAAATATTTATCATGACTCCCATCGATATTAAACTTAAAATAAATACCATAAGAACCACAATTATTTTTGTAACTCCAATATTCGTTTTTATCACAAGTAAAAATATTTTCTAATTCGTTTTTTTTACTGCAAGATGCAAGTAAGAAAAACACTAAAATCAATATTTTATTCATCTTTATTTAATTGTTATTTTCATGGTTAGGTACAATACTAAGCTATTTAAATTCAAATATAATTAACCTATTTCAATTTTAAATACTAAACATAAAAAAAGCCAGAACTAAAATTCTGGCTTTTTTAATATTTAATCTATTCTTGTTAATTTTAATGCTTTTGTCTCTGAAATTTTAAGTGGAAACTTTTCTATAGTTACCGAACCTGGATCTAAACCAAATGCTTTTTCTTCAGACAAGCCTAATTTTTTCAATACATTATACCCATCTAAAATAAGTTTTTCATAGAATGGCAAAGCATTATCATACGACATAAATTTTTCGATTAATACAAATCTGAAATCGCTAATAATTTTATGTTTATGCAAAGAAGTATATCTACTTGTCAAATCTACTTCTCCCCTTTTTTGCATGTCTTTTACAACTTGTGCAAACATTTTATTGAATTTTGGTGCAACTCTAAATCCTAATCTAAAATCAACACGGATAACATCATCATGAATAAATTCACAAACTCTGTATTCCATAGTATACGGTTCATCTACAACATGTACGTGAGCAAACCAATAAATATCAGCACGCTTCGGACTATTATTAATAATAGAGTATATAATTTTTGATTCGATTTCGTATCGGTTATCCGCACTTGTTAAATACACTAAATTTGTGGCATATTTTGCAATTGATTCATCTCTACTCAAATCTTCTAAAACAGGTAAATATTTATCTAATTTCACAAATTCAACAAATCTGTTTCTGATTTTTCTTGCAAAATACCAACATGTCATTACGGCAAATAATACAAAAGCAATAATTAAAGTTATGTATCCACCTTCTCCAAATTTATGCATACAAGCATATAAAAAGGCCAATTCTATAATTAAATACGTGATTACAATTACCCAAATAAAGGTTCTGTTATATCTTTTAATTATCATATAAAAATTCAGCAATGTAGTTGTCATTAACATTGTTAAAACAATTGCCAAACCATATGCCGCTTCCATTGCAGCCGCTTTTTCAAAGTAAAGTACAATAAAAATACAACCTGCCCATAATAACCAATTTAAAGACGGAATATATAATTGTCCGCGTAATTCTGTTGGATATTTTATTTTAACTTTTGGCCAAAAATTCAAACGAATGGCTTCATTAATTAAAGTAAATGATCCACTAATCAATGCTTGTGACGCTACAATTGCTGCTAAAGTAGCAATGGCAATTCCGAAAGGTAAAAACCACTGCGGCATCACTCCGTAAAAAGGGTTTGTAATTCCAGCTTGTGCTAAAGTTTGACCATCGTGCTGAATTAACCAAGCACCTTGACCTAAATAATTTAAAATTAATGTTGCTTTTACAAATATCCAGCTAATTCTAATATTGTCTTTTCCACAATGTCCTAAATCAGAATACAAGGCCTCTGCTCCTGTTGTACACAAAAATACAGCACCTAAATATAAATAGCCACCATGAACAGAAAGTAGCTTATAAGCATAATACGGATTTAAAGCAGAAAGAATATCAACATTATTAATCGTTTGTATTAATCCTAATCCACCAAGCATGGCAAACCAAACGAACATTACAGGTCCAAAAAACTTCCCGATAAATTTAGTTCCAAACTGTTGAATAGCAAATAATAACGTTAGAATTATCATTACAATGTACATTATATATTTTTCCTCAAAACTTGGGTACATTGTCTTTACTCCTTCTATTGCTGATGAAACAGAAATGGGCGGTGTAATTATACCATCCGCTAATAATGTACAACCTCCAATTATGGCAGGAAACAACAACCATTTAATTTTAGCTTTTCTAATTAAAGCGTATAACGAAAAAATTCCACCTTCACCATTATTATCCGCTCGAAGCGTAAGAATTACATATTTTATTGTGGTCTGAAGTGTTAATGTCCAAAAAATACATGAAATGGCTCCTTTTATGATATCTGAATCTATAGGATTTTTTCCAATAATTGCATTAAGAACATACAAAGGAGAAGTTCCAATATCTCCATAAATAATACCTAGCGTAACTAGTAAACCGGCTGCAGAAAGTTTGTGCAAGCCATGATGACCTTTTTCCATTTTGATTTTTATAAAACGAAATACAAAATTACAAAAACAATATGTTTCAAAATCGATTTTAGGGAAAAATATTTATGAATTAATTCTACAGGAAGTGTAAAAATTGCTTTTAAATTCTAATCAAATACTTATCTTTGTGGTCTTATTTAAATTTCGAAAAATGCGTATTTCTTATAATTGGCTAAAACAATTTATTAAAATAGACTGGGAATCAGATGAAACAGCCGCTTTACTTACCGATTTAGGTTTAGAAGTTGAAGTTGTTGAAGCATTTGAAAGTGTTGCCGGCGGACTGAAAGGTATTGTAGTTGGGCATGTTTTAACTTGTGAAAAACATCCTGATGCAGATAAGTTAAAAATTACAACCGTAGATTTAGGTGATGGAAACGATCCTGTTCAAATAGTTTGTGGAGCCAGCAATGTTGCGGCAGGACAAAAAGTTCCTGTAGCTACTATTGGAACAAAATTATATGATAAAGAAGGAAACGCTTTTGAAATAAAGAAAGGAAAAATTAGAGGGCAAGAAAGCCACGGAATGATTTGCGCCGAAGACGAAATTGGTTTAGGTAATAGTCATGACGGAATTATGGTTTTGGCCGACGATTTAAAACCAGGAACTCCAGCTAGTAAAGTTTTTAACATTGAAGTAGATGAAGTTTTTGAAATTGGTTTAACTCCAAATCGTGCGGATGCCATGAGCCATATGGGAGTTGCTCGTGATTTAAAAGCAGGTTTATTACAATCAAATGTAACTACCGAATTTATTACACCTTCTGTAAGTAAATTTAAAGTCGACAAAAGAACCTTAAAAATAGATGTTAAAGTTGAAGATGCTAAATTAGCGCCTCGATATGCTGGTGTAACTATTTCAGGAATTACAGTAAAACCTTCACCAAGCTGGTTACAAAACCGATTAAAAGCAATTGGACTTACTCCTAAAAACAATATTGTTGACGTTACAAATTATGTTTTACATGAATTAGGTCAACCTTTACATGCTTTTGATGCGAATAAAATAAATGGAAATAAAATAATTGTAAAAACAGTTTCAGCCGGTACAAAATTCACAACTTTAGATGGTATTGAACGTGCATTACATGAGGAAGATTTAATGATTTGCGATGAATCTGGACCTATTTGTATGGCTGGTGTTTTTGGCGGTGCCAATTCTGGAGTAACAGAAACTACAACTAATATTTTCTTAGAAAGTGCTTATTTTAATCCTGTTTCTATTAGAAAAACTGCAAAACGTCATACTTTATCAACAGATGCATCATTCCGATTTGAAAGAGGAATTGATCCACAAATAACAGACTATGCGTTAAAACGTGCTGCTTTGTTAATCCAAGAAGTTGCAGGTGGCGAAATCACTTCAGATTTAATTGACATTTATCCTAAAAAGATAGAAGATTTTAATGTTTTTCTATCTTTTGAAAAAGTAAATAAATTAATTGGAGAAGAACTTAAAAAAGAAACCATTAAAAATATTTTAGCTTCATTAGATATCAAAATCAATAGTATTTCTGATGCTGGTTTAGGTTTAAATATTCCTCCGTACAGAGTAGATGTGCAAAGAGAAGTAGATGTTATTGAAGAAATTTTAAGAGTTTACGGTTATAACAATATTAAAATTCCGAATAAAATTAACGCATCGGTTTCAAATTCTTCAAGAACAGAAGAATTTAAAGTGCAAAACATTATTGCCAATCAATTATGTGCCTTAGGATTTAATGAAATGATGGCCAATTCGTTAACGACTTCAAATTACATAGCCTATTCTGACCAAGTGCTTTCAGAAGAAACCGTTACAATGTTAAATCCATTAAGTAATGATTTATCTGTAATGCGTCAATCGTTGTTATTTTCAGCTTTAGAAGCGGTTTCTTATAATATTAATAGAAGAAATTCAGATTTAAAATTATTTGAATTTGGAAAAACATATCATAGTATAGAAGGAAAATATTCAGAAAAAAAGCATCTAACAATAACGATGTCAGGTAATGCTTCATCTGAAAGTTGGAATTTGGCTCAAAAACCTACAGATTTCTTTTTATTCAAAGGGTATATTACAGCTGTTTTATCTAAATTAAACATCGATACGAAAGTAAAAACAGTTCCAGTATCACAAGATGTTTTTGCTGAAGGAATGGGATTTGCTATTGGAAATGAAGTGATTGCCGAATTCGGAACCATTAAAAAATCGGTTTTAAAACATTTCGACATCAAACAAGATGTGTTTTTTGGAGATGTAAATTGGGATGCTATACAAAAATATGTTTCAAATAAAATAAAATTAGTTGATATTCCAAAATTCCCAGAAGTAAGAAGAGATTTGGCGCTATTAGTAAATCAATCTGTAACTTTTGAAGCGTTATATGTAGTGGCAAAACAAACGGAAAAATCGTTATTAAAAAATATCAACTTATTTGATGTTTATGAAGGAAAAAACCTTCCAGAAGGAAAAAAATCGTATGCCTTAAGTTTTGTTCTTCAAGATACTTCAAACACACTAACAGATGTTCAGATTGATAAAATTATGAATAAATTACAAAGCAATTTCGAAACAAAATTTGAAGCGGTTTTAAGATAAAATAATTATATTAGAATATATAAATCCTTTTAATTTAAAGCTTAAAAGGATTTTTTTTGTGAAAATCATTACTTTCTCTGCGAATCTTTGCGTAATTATTTACTTTAAAAAACCTGCCGCTTTTATTTCTTTATGAATTTGAAGAATATTTTCTGGTATTTCTGCCTCTAAAATCCAGTTGATATCTAAACTGTTATAGTTTGCCGTTTTTAAAAGCAGCTTGTCTTTAGAAATATTGACTCCTAGCCTATTCAAATCTTCTTTAAAATCCAAAAGAAAATCTTCGTGAAGTGCCTGAATTAAAAGTAGAATTTTAAAAGTTCGAACAATAACATAATTATAAAACTTAGTAGACTTTTGTGGTTTAGAATGCGTTAATGAAAAAGCATTTTGCTCTATAACTTCATTTAGCATTTGTAAATTTAAGCTAATTTCACCAAACTTATCTTTTGTGATTTTCACGTGGTGCGAAATTTTTCCGCTGATATTACGCATTTCAATTGCAATATAATCTAATGAGTGAAAATTTTCAGAAAAACGATGAATTTGTTTAGAAATATTTATTTCCATTATCCTACGTTTGTCTTCTATAGAATCGGTGTCTACCAACTCAAAATATAATTTTTCTGCTAAATCCAAATCTCGTCGTAACAATCTTAAAATAAGTTTGTCTTTCTCCTTTTCTGGTAATTCTTGTAGCGCTCTTTTGAAGTCGATATCTTTAAACATATTTTTATCTGTGAATGGCTAAATTACATAAAAAAAAGTCCCAATCAGAAATGATTGGGACTTAATATGATTAAGAATAGAAAAAATTATTTTTCTCCTTTTTCCATTCTTGCTTTTAATTCCATTAATGCATCGATATCTCCTAAAGTAGATTTTTCAGCATTGTTTGAAGATGAAGCTACATTATTATTGCTAGATTCGTTTGAAGCAGATTTGAAGTTTTTCTCTTCTTCTTCTCTGAAAGTAGCAGTATGTGAAGCAACAATTCTTTTGAATTCTTTGTTAAATTCGATAACTTTAAATTCAATTGAATCACCTTTTTTCAATTTTTTACCATCTTCTTTTTCTAAATGACGTGTTGGAACAAATCCTTGAACGTCTTCAGAAAATTCCACAGTAGCACCTTTATCAACAATTTCAGAAACAGTACCAGTGTGAACTGTACCTACTGCATAAGCAGCTTCGTGTTTGTCCCAAGGATTATCTAAAGTTTGTTTGTGACCTAAAGATAATTTACGAGCTTCAACATCTAATTCTAAAACTACAACATCTAATTTGTCACCAACGTTAACAAATTCTGATGGATGTTTGATTTTTTTAGTCCAAGATAAATCAGAAATATATACTAAACCATCAATTCCTTCTTCTAATTCTACGAAAATTCCAAAGTTAGTAAAGTTTCTTACAATTCCTGTATGTTTAGAACCTACTGGATATTTTTCAGTAATTCCTGTCCATGGATCTTGTGTCATTTGTTTAATACCTAATGACATTTTTCTATCATCTCTATCTAAAGTTAAGATAACTGCATCTACAGTATCACCAACTTTAACGAAATCTTGAGCAGAACGTAAATGTGTAGACCAAGACATTTCAGAAACGTGAATTAATCCTTCAACTCCTTCAGCTACTTCAATGAAAGCACCATAATCAGCTAAAACAACTACTTTACCTTTTACTTTATCACCAACATTTAATTCAGCTGATAAAGCATCCCATGGATGAGCGTTTAATTGTTTTAAACCTAATTGAATTCTTGTTTTCTCGTCATCGAAATCTAAAATTACAACATTTAATTTTTGATCTAATTCTAATACTTCACTTGGATGATTGATACGAGACCAAGATAAGTCTGTAATATGGATTAATCCATCTACACCACCTAAGTCAATGAACACACCATAAGAAGTAATGTTTTTAACCACACCTTCTAATACTTGTCCTTTTTCTAATTGACCGATGATTTCTTTTTTCTGAACTTCGATATCTGCTTCGATAAGCGCTTTATGAGAAACTACTACGTTTTTAAATTCGTGATTAATTTTCACAACTTTAAATTCCATAGTTTTGTTTACGTATTGATCATAATCACGGATTGGTTTCACATCAATTTGAGAACCTGGTAAGAAAGCTTCAATACCAAATACGTCAACAATCATTCCACCTTTAGTTCTACATTTAACAAAACCGTTAACAATTTCTCCAGTTTCGTTAGCAGAAATAACTCTATCCCATGCTTTGATTGTTCTTGCTTTTTTGTGAGATAATACTAATTGACCTGTTTTATCCTCACGGATATCAATTAATACTTCTACTTTGTCACCCACTTTTAGTGATGGATTGTAACGGAATTCGTTTAAAGAGATAACTCCTTCAGATTTAGCGTTGATATCCACAATAACATCTCTGTCAGTGATTCTTACAACTACTCCTTCTACTACTTCTTCATCAGAAGTTGAGATGAATGTTTTTGATACTAAATCTTCAAATTCTTGAAGGTTACTTGCGTCAATAGGGTCAATTCCTTCAGCATAATTATGCCAGTTGAAATCTGCTAAAAACGACTCTTGGTCTTTGTTTAATTCAGACATGCGTGTTTAATTTGTATGTTGTGTTTGTTTTGAGTTTTATTGTGCAGGTTAAAACAACAACAGTGATTTACATAAATATTTGATTACCAATTGAAAACTCTACTCCGCCAAAAGGTGTGCAAAGATACTATTTTTTTGATAAATACAAATAATTTGTAGGAAAAAGTGCGGAGTTAAAAGTGAATAGTAATTAGTGAAAAGTAAAAATGTAATTGAAGAAAGTTTTAAAATCAATTAAAATCAACTTTATTTAAATCAATTGTAATATTTTCATATTTCTAATCAACTTTTTCATTTAATTTGTAACGATATTTAATTTTGAAAAAACCATTTACTATTGAGCTTTCTTAAAATAATTCATCTGGATGAAATTTATAAATATCAAAAGATAGAGTTTTTTAGAACTTTATTATTTAATTCATTATTATTCAAAAAATTTCTATAAATTTGAAATATGATTAAATCATACTTCATATCAAAAAAAGACTTCACTGAAGAAGAATTGTCTCAATTTATAGTTAATCATGGCTATAAAATTGAAGAAATATTTTATTCAAGTGAAATTGAGATTGATTTTTCTAATAAAGACGAAAAAGATTTTTTATTAAAGAACGGTGTTCCTAAAATTTTAGCTCGTTTTGGTGTCTAATTAATTTTCAAACTTTATTAATCCTGAATAATAACTGGTGGAGGTAAATTTGATTTATTTTGTTTAGATTGTTTTTTATTCAAAATTAATTTCACACTTTCATCTATGTAACACATATTTAGATTCAACTTATCATTATTTTTTAAATCTAACTCTTTTAAATTATTATTTTTTAAATCTATCTGAATAATTTCTTTATTTTTTGATAAATCTAAATTTTCTAATTTGTTATTATCTATTGTAAGGTATTTTAAATTTGAAAATGAACTTAAATCAATGTATTCAATTTTATTATCCATTAAATTCAAATACTCCAATTTTGGACATTTTTCAATTTTAACATTTTTCAAATCATTTAAACCACAGGCTAATAGCTCTAATGAGGGTAAATTCGTGATTTCTAAAACAGATAATAAGTTTCTCGCACAATAAATTTCCTTTAAATATAAAAAATCATTTAGTTTTAAGTTTTTAATATTGTTAATAGTCAATGACAAATATTCTAAATTTTCAAAATATTTCAAATCTGAAATATCATCAATGTTTTCTTCCATCAAATCGATTTTTTTAAATTTAGTTCTTTTTACTTTACTCTTCCAACTTCTCATTCACCAGTTCCATCACCAATTCAAATTGTTCTTTTTTAGTCAAGTCTGAATTGTCAATTTCAATGGCATCTTCAGCTTTTATTAATGGAGAATCTTCTCTGTGTGTATCAATGTAGTCTCGTTCTTGTACGTTTTGAAGCACTTCTTCAAACGTTACCCGTTGCCCTTTTTCAAGTAATTCATCGAAACGACGTTGGGCTTTGGTTTGTGAACTTGCTGTCATAAATAATTTCAAATCGGCATTAGGAAAAACAACGGTTCCTATATCACGACCGTCCATAACGATACCTTTATTATGTCCCATTTGTTGTTGCTGTTCCACTAATTTAGCTCGAACCTCAGATATTTCTGCAATTTTACTTACTAAACGTGACACTTCAAATGTACGAATGGCTTGTTCAATGTTTTCATTATTTAAATACATTTCTGCAAAGCCCAATGTTTCATTAAAACGAAATTGTAATGAAACATTAGATAAATTTTTGATTAATCCTTCAGCATCTAAATGCGTTTCAGAAACAAAATTATGCTGCATAGCAAAATATGTTACCGCACGATACATTGCACCGGTATCTACATATATATAACCAAGTTCTTTAGCAATTTGTTTGGCTAATGTACTTTTTCCTGTCGACGAAAATCCGTCTATTGCTATGGTAATTTTTTTCATATTTTATATTTTTTGTCACAATGACAAAATCATCTAAATTAATTTCTAATCTCTATTCCTTCTGGTGACTGAGGTTCTCGAAGTCACCAGTTTTTATTAAACTTTAAAAGTTACATGATGTGATTAAATACTCGAACTCACCAGTTAAAAATCACTATTTATTCAATGGTGACTTCGAGAGCCTCAGTCGCCATTAATCCAAATTAATCATTAAACCAAAGATACTTGAATTTGCTGCAACCGTATAACGTGAATGTGAAAAATCAAATCGTACTTTATTAAATCGCAAACTAAAACCTGCTGAAATTCCAGAAAAATTTCTTTGATCTATAATATTCAATTCTTGTCCTCTTCTAAAATTATATCCTAAACAAATATTAAACGCTTTTTCTGGAAACAACTCTGCTCCTAATATTACGTGTCGTAATGCATTATTGAAAAACGAGACTTTTTCGCCTTCGGAAGAACCATCTAAGCTACTTTTTGCTCTATTCGGATTTGCAAATGCGATATTCCATTGTTGCAAATTCTCAAAAGTCAGGTGCCATCTAATAGGGACATTTTCAACTAACTGTGAAATTCCTGCTGTAATTTCAAAAGGCAGTTTTTCTCTCGTAGTTTCATAAGGCGTAATTTGATAACCAATATTTCTAAATGATAATCCGTAATTAATATCATTTTTATCATCAATATATAAAAATCCAATATCTGTTGCTACACCAAATGAATTATAAGATTCTAATGCTGACGTAATTAATTTTACATTAGTTCCTGCATAAAAATTCGTCCATGGCAGATTATAAGAATACCCAAACGACAAAGCACCTTCTGATCCTGTAAAGCTGTTTGTAGTATTTCCTACTTCGTCATACCCATCAAAATTTCCGTAGTTTACATAATTCGCACCAATATGAAAAGTTTGCACATGTCTGTCCCACGTATAAGCATAGTTTGCAGTACCATAGGTGACTTCACCAAAATAATTACTATAACTGGTAGCCAATTGATTGTGCATTTTTGGGTTTATAGTTGCAGGATTGAAAATGGCTTGATTTACGTCGTAATCTACAATAGTTACCGTTTTTCCACCTAAAGCGGCTTGTCTTGGCGATTGAACTAAATTTAAAAACTGATATACCGACTGACCTCCTACTTGTGCATAAATAGGCGAAACAAAGACAATAAATATCGGTAAAAGTTTTCTTAGCATGTTTCTGTTATTCTGTAATAACGCAGATGCGAAGATAAAATTATATATTAGAATGAGAAAATTTAGTTTTATTTGTTTTTTAATTGCTATGAAAAGAATTATTTAGCGGGTAAAAACTTTATTGAAACCGAATTAGTACAATAACGCTGCCCTGTGGTTTCTTCAGGTCCGTCATCAAAAACATGACCTAAATGTCCACCACATTTTGCACACATTACTTCAGTGCGAATCATGCCATAAGAATTGTCTTTGTGATATATAGTCGAACCTTTTATCGCTTCATCAAAAGAAGGCCACCCACAATGTGAATCAAATTTAGTATCTGATGTAAATAATGGATTTTCACAAGCAGCACACACATACATCCCTTTTTCAAAATGTTTATCGTATTCGCCTGTGTAAGGGCGTTCGGTTCCTTTTTCTCTTAAAACAGTATAGGCTTCTGGGGAAAGTTGTGCTTTCCATTCTGCATCTGTTTTTACAATTTTAAAATCCATAGTATCTTTTTTTGAAGTCGATTTTACTTGTTCTACATTTTTATTTTGACTGTTACACGAAACAAAACTAAATGCCAATAAAATAATAAATATATTTTTCATAATTTTTTTATTTCTATAAAACTACAAAAAAGTTAGACTCGTGATTTAAAAATTGTAAATTTTAAGGAATTTATAACTTTTGTGAATCTAATTACTGAATCTAAGTAATAAAAAAACCAGAACTGAATTCTGGTTTTATATTTTGATTTGCATTTACTTTATGTATAATGTTTTTATTCTTGCTATAGGTCCGCCACATTTCACTTCGTGGCAACTGATACAAGCATCTACCATTGTATTAAAACTTTCCTTAGTATTTTTAGAATCGTAAATCTCTGACTGTGTCTTTAAGAAAAATCCAGCTTTGTTGTTAAAAAAGTCGTCTCTTTCTTTTCCTTTAGTCATTGTAGCTTCTGAAATATTCAAGAAATATTTAGGCAATTCACCTAATGAATCTTTTTTGATAATTTTTTCACGAAGTTGTTTGTTATGCACATACATTTGTTCCATTAAAACAGCCATTTCAGAAGCTTCATACATTTTTAATTCTTCCGTTGGTTTTTCGCAAGTGGGATTTTCTTCTTCTGATTTATTCTGATTACAACTCAAAAATAAAACGGAAAATATAACTAAAAGGTACTTCATTATTTAGAAATTAAAACGCCATTAGCTAAGAATTTATATTCTGTCTTTGGTGCTGTAATTTCAGCTATTTCCTTTTCCGATTTTCCTTCATCTTCAGCATAGTGTTTTAATTCTGCTACAGAAGTTTCTTCAATAAAGGCTTTTCCTTCAATGATTGTATTTCTTTTTTGTGCATTCATAGGTACAAAAAAACCATAATCTTTAAACTTAACAAATGCGGTTTCATTATTTCCTAAATCTAAAGTCATCCAACAACCTTTATTTTGACAAATTTCATTAATTTTTGAACTTACTTTGATAGATAAAGTATCTCCTTTTTTTAAGGTTTCGTATTTTTCTAATAAAATCTCTTTTGAGATGGCGCTTTCTTCAGTAATTTTCTCACCAAAAGATGCAAATACAGGTTTAGCTTCTATTTTTGATTCCTTTTTATTACAAGAAATAGTTAATAAAAACACAGATAATAGAATAAGTAATTTCTTCATAAGTTGTGGATTGTTTAGTGAAACAAAAAACAAATTTAATCAATAATACGAAACTTTGTTAATAATTATTCAAAAAATGAATCTTCAACAATATTTAATTTAATAAATTTGTAAAAAATTCGGAAAACCGATACATAAAGAAATATAATGAGTAGCATTACAAACGAGATTAAAATCATAAAAAACACTACTTCAAAAATTAATGAAGTAGATTTTGAAAACCTAACCTTTGGAAATACGTTTACAGATCATATGTTAATTTGTGATTTTAAAAATGGAGCTTGGGAACAACCAGTAATTAAAGCATACGAACCTTTTACAATTGACCCTTCCGCAAAAGTGTTTCATTACGGACAAGCTATTTTTGAAGGAATGAAAGCCTATAAAGATGCTAACAACGATGTATGGATGTTTCGCCCAGATGAAAATCATACGCGATTTAACAAAAGTGCTGTTCGTATGGCAATGCCCGAAGTTCCTGAAGAAATTTTTATTGACGGATTAAAATCGTTATTGAATTTAGAAAGAGATTGGGTGAAGTTCGGAAATGGGAATTCATTATACATTAGACCGTTTATGATTGCTATTGGAAGCGGTGTAATTGCGCAACCGTCTACACAATATCGTTTTATGATTATTTTATCGCCAGCTAAATCCTATTATTCTGGCGAAGTTAAAGTGATAATCGCAGAACATTATAGTCGTGCGGCAAATGGTGGAATTGGCGCTGCAAAAGCCGCTGGAAATTATTCAGCACAATTTTATCCAACAAAATTAGCTAATGATTTAGGCTATCAACAAATTATTTGGACTGACGATGCCACACATACAAAATTAGAAGAAGCAGGAACGATGAATGTATTTTTCAGAATTGGAGATACGTTATTAACTGCTCCTACTTCGGAACGAATTTTAGATGGTGTAACAAGAAAATCTGTTTTAGATATTGCAAAAAGAGATAATATAACCACTGAAGTACGTCCTGTTTTAGTAGAAGAATTAGTTGCTGCTGCAAAAAATGGTACGTTGAAAGAAATTTTTGGTGCAGGAACTGCTGCAGTTATTAATCCAATTGTTGGTTTCTGTTATAAAGAGGAATATTTTGAATTACCTAAATTAGAAAATTCATTCGCTTTAAGTTTAAAAGAAAAATTAAATAATATACAATACAAATTAGCAGACGACACGTTTGGTTGGACAGTTAAAGTATAATTATTTCAGTAAATCATAAAAAAAAGCAATTATTTCTAATTGCCTTTTTTTATGATTCGAATTTAATATTAATCTTCTTCTTCTATTTGTACAGCTTTACTATACACACGCCATTTTTCAATACACGACGTAATTTCTTCAGGAATTTCACTTGTAAAACGTAAAAATTCCCCAGTTGTAGGATGTACAAAACCAAGTGTTCTTGCGTGAAGCGCTTGTCTTGGTAATGTTTTAAAACAATTATCTATAAATTGTTTGTATTTGGTAAACGTAGTTCCTTTTAAAATTTTATCACCACCATAACGTTCATCATTAAAAAGTGTATGTCCAATATATTTCATATGTACACGAATTTGATGTGTTCTTCCTGTTTCTAATTGACAAGAAACGACAGTAACATAACCAAAACGCTCTATAACTTTAAAATGAGTAATTGCTGGTTTTCCTTGCTCACCTTCAGGATAAACGTGCATTTGCATTCTATTTATGGGATGACGGTCTATGTTTCCTTCAATAGTTCCTTCGTCTTCTTCAATATTTCCCCAAACTATCGCATAATATTCACGCTCTGAAGTTTTTGCAGCAAATTGTTTGGTTAAAAGCAACATAGCTTCTTCTGTTTTGGCAACTACCAAAAGTCCTGAAGTATCTTTATCAATTCGATGAACCAATCCAGGTCTTTCGCTACTATTCATTGGTAAATTATCAAAATGATACGCCAACGCATTAACTAAAGTTCCCGAATAATTTCCGTGTCCCGGATGTACGACCATTCCTGCAGATTTGTTTACTACAATAACTTGGTCATCTTCGTAAACAATATCAATTGGAATGTTTTCACCTTTTAATAAGTGTTCATAAGGTGGGTGTTCAAGCATTACTCGAACAACATCATCTGGTTTTACTTTGTAATTGGATTTTACAGCACAATCGTTTACAAAAATAGTTCCCGCATCAGCTGCTTTCTGTATTTTACTTCTTGTAGTATTTTCAATACTGTTTATCAAAAATTTATCTATACGTAAAGGTTGTTGCCCTTTCGCTATTTCAAACCGATGATGTTCATATAAATCTTCATCAGCCGTTTCATTCTCATCTATAAATTCTTGCATTATTCTATACTATCGTTAATTTGTTCATTATTTGGGATTGAATCTAAATCTTCATCTTTAAACATATCTTTCCCGTCTCCTAAGACAAAATCGATTTTAGAATTTTTCATTAGTTTATCACCCGCTTTTACAGGTCTTCCATTATATGAAACTTCAAGAACAATATCTTTTGCTAAATCTGGAACATATTTTAATTCGCCTTCTACCAATCCTAATGCTCTTAACGCATTTGTAGCTTGACGAAATGTTTTGTTTTTTAAATCTGGAAAAGTAACCATTGCATAACCGCCAGCATTTAGCTTTACGTAAATTTTACGGCCGTCTTTTACTTTTGAACCCGCAATTGGATCTTGTTCTACGATAGTATAAGGAGGAAATTCTGGTTTAAATTCAACCGTATCTAATAAAAAAACTTCTAAACCATCCTCATCCAATTTTTCTTCGGCAATTTCTAATTTCATTTTAGATAAATCTGGAACCTTTATTTCTTCGCCGTGATTGGTACTGAAATCTAAAAACTTCACAAAAACTACTAAAAATAGGATGACAATCACTAATGCAAAAAATAAATTTTTGAAAAATGTGGAACTGGTTAAAAACTTTCTTAAACTCATTGAAATATATTTTCGCAAATATAAGAAAAGTAAAACATTTTATGATATTTTTGTATAAAACAGAAACAATTATTTTTTTATGAAGATAGCAGTTGTAATGGGCGGATATTCAGACGAATCTGTAATTTCTTTAAGAAGCGGACAACTTATTTTAAACCATTTAAATAAAGATATACACGAAGTTTACGAAGTTCATATTCTAAATGAAGGTTGGTATGTAAAAATGGGCGACCAAAAATCACCTATAAATAGAGCCGATTTTTCATTTGAAAATAATGGAAATACTATAAATTTCGATGTAGCTATAAACACCATTCACGGTACACCTGGTGAAGACGGACATTTGCAATCGTATTGGGAATTGATTGATTTACCTTACACGGGTTGCGGATTTTACCAAAGTGCACTTACTTTTAGCAAACGCGATACATTATCCGTTTTAGGGAAATTTGATATTCCAAAAGCAAATTCAGTTTATGTTACTAAAGGACAAGAAATTGATGGTGAAAAAATTGCTAAAACATTAGGATTTCCATTTTTTGTAAAACCCAATCAATCTGGAAGTAGTTTAGGGGTTTCAATGGTAAAAGAACTGTCAGAATTAGACAAAGCATTAGCATTTGCCTTTGCAGAAGACAAAGATATTTTAATTGAATCACAACTAAAAGGCGTTGAAATTTCGGTTGGCGTAATGAAATTAAACGGAAATACACGAGTTTTAGGGATTACAGAAATCGTTTCAGGAAATGATTTTTTCGATTACGAAGCCAAATATTTAGGAAAATCAGAAGAAATTACCCCTGCCCGATTGTCGTCAGAAGTTTCAGAATTAGTAGAACAATCTGCAGCAAAAATATACGAAGCACTTGGAATGCAGGGTTTTTCTCGCATCGATTTTATTGTGATGAATGACATTCCGCATTTTATCGAAATCAACACCAATCCAGGATTGAGTCCACAAAGTATATTTCCACAGCAAGCCGCTTACGCTAATTTAAATTTTTCAAATTTATTAGAAAACGAAATTAAATTGGCTTTGGAAAGAAAACCAATTTGGAAGAAATAAACCAATTAGTATTCTAACAGAATCAAATATTTAAAAATATTAATTATGAAAAAAGCAATATTCCCAGGTTCGTTTGACCCAATTACAAACGGACATTACGATATAATTAAGCGTGGTATTTCTTTATTTGATGAAGTTATTGTTGCGATTGGTATAAACGCAGACAAAAAGTATATGTTTTCTTTAGAAGACAGAAAACGTTTTATAGAAGCCGCTTTTAAAGACGAACCAAAAGTAAAAGTGATTACCTATACTGGCTTAACTATCGATTTATGCAAAGAAGAAAAAGCAGAATTTATATTACGCGGTTTACGTAATCCAGCTGATTTTGAATTCGAAAAAGCGATTGCACATACCAACAGAAGATTGTCTAAAATTGAAACTGTGTTTTTATTAACCGCTGCAAAAACATCATATATATCGTCAAGTATTGTGCGTGACGTGATAAGAAATGGCGGCAATGCTTCGGCTTTTGTTCCCGATTCGGTTATTGGTAAAATATAAAGCTTAAAAAAACCTTCAAGTTTCTTTTCTTGAAGGTTTTTAATTTTTTAAAGATTTTCTAATGCGTTTTTAACAACGTCTCGAGCAACTTCAATTTTATATTTTTTGCCTTTCATTTTTTCATCCTTAATATTTTGAAGTAATGGCACTACTTTGGCATATTTTACTGCTGCAAAGGATACAAAATCTTTGACTTCAATTAAACCTAAATCGCCTTTTTCTAACTTTCCTTTTTGAGAAAAGAAGCCCAAAATATCTACTTTATTTAATTTATTTTTCTTTCCACCACTAATATAAATGGTTTTAAATTCTGGTGGTTTCGGAATTACGCTATAATTAGAAACATCAATTTTCTTCATATCATAATCAATGTAATCCACTTTTTTCTCACTTTCGTGTATGATAATGTAAGCGGTTCCAGAAGCCATCATACGTGCAGTACGACCATTTCTGTGTGTAAATTCATCCACTTTTGAAGGCAAATGATAATGAATTACGTTTTTCATTTCTGGAATATCCAATCCACGAGCCCCTAAATCGGTTGTAATTAAATATGAAATACTTCCATTTCGAAACTGAATTAAAGCACGTTCGCGTTCTTCTTGTTCTAATCCACCGTGATAAAATACAGAGAAAATGCCTTTGTCATTTAAATAATCACTAATTCGTTCTACCGCTTCTCTGTGATTACAAAAGATAATTGCATTCTGAGATTTCAAAGAACAGATTAAATGAAATAAAGAATTAACCTTATCTTTCTCTTTAGAAATCACCAATTTAAAATCTAAATTAGTTTCTGTTTTTTTCTTATCAATATAATTTAAAACATTCGGATTTTCAATTCTGGTATATTTTGGAACTTCTACTCCATCTGTTGCCGAAACTAAAATTCGCTTTTCTAAATGCGTTAATTTCCCAATGATGAATCGCATTTCTTCGTGAAATCCTAATTGTAAAGATTTGTCAAATTCATCTAAAACTAACGTTTTAATATATTTTGGGTCAAACGTTTCTCGTTCTAAATGATCTGCTAATCTTCCAGGAGTACCAATTAAAACTGCTGGCGGATTGCTTAAATTTTTAATTTCTGTTTCAATAGAATGGCCGCCATAACAAATATTGACTTTAAAAGTTGTTGCCATTTTTTTCCAAACTTGTTCAATTTGCAAACCCAATTCCCGTGACGGCACAATAATCATACATTGTACTTTATTGTTGTCTTCTTCTAAAAGTTGAAAAATAGGCAATAAAAAAGCCAATGTTTTTCCTGAACCTGTTGGCGAAAGTAGCACTACATCAGAATCAATTAATATAGACGTTTCTGCAGCTACCTGCATTTTATTTAAACTTTCGATACCTAAATTCAAAAGTATATTGTTGGAATGTATATTTTTATTCATACCGCAAAGGTAGTTTTTAATTTACCAATATTCAATTATACGATATACGGAGTATTGATATTGCCATTTATAATTCTTACTTTTGAAATTCAAATATTCAATTATGCGCTATACCTTACTGTTTTTATTTGCTTCTTTATTTGTAAACGCTCAAATAAATTTGTTAACGCCCTTCGAAAAAGGTAACAAAAATCAATCAACCACATACGAAGAATGCATTTCGTTTTACCAATTATTAGACGCCAATTCAGATAAAATTGAAATGCGAACTATGGGGCTAACAGATAGTGGAAAACCTTTGCATATTATTGTTTTTTCTGAAAATAAAAATTTTAATTTTAATCAGAATAAAGCGGTTTTGCTAATCAATAATGGAATTCACCCTGGCGAACCGGACGGAATTGATGCGACTATGATGTTGATGCGAGATATTGCCAATGCAAAAATAAAAGTTCCAAAAAACACGATGGTTGTTGCTATTCCAGTGTATAATATTGATGGAATGTTAAATAGAAATTCGTTTTCAAGAGCCAACCAGAATGGTCCTGAAGCCTATGGATTTAGAGGAAATGGTAGAAATTACGATTTAAATAGAGATTTTATTAAATCGGATACTCGAAATTCAAGAAGTTTTCAAGAATTATTTCATACAGTTAATCCTGATGTTTTTTTAGACAATCACGTGTCAAATGGCGCCGATTATCAATATACATTTACTTGCATTGCCACACAACACGAACGTTTAGGTCAGAAATTGGGTAATTTTTTCAAAAATGAAATGTATCCAGAAATGGTAAACGATATGCGTAATAAGAAAATTGACGTGATTCCGTATGTCAACATTCACGGTGCAAAACCTGATTTAGGTTACGAACAATTTACCGATACACCACGTTATGCTACTGGTTACACTACGTTATTTAACACGTTAGGATTTGTGCCTGAAACACATATGTTAAAGCCATATAAAGATAGAGTGAAAACGACTTATGAATTTATGGTTACGGCAATTAATTATACCGATGCGAACTGGGAAAAAATCAAACAAGTAAGAAAAGAAAATTTGGAAGATTTTAAAGCAGGAAAGCAATATCTACTACATTGGGAAATTGATTCTACAAAAGTGTCTTATATGGATTTTAAAGGCTACGAAGGCGGCTACAAACCAAGTGAAATCTCTGGAAAAGATAGATTGTTTTATGATAGAAATAAACCTTTTACAAAGAAAATTCCGTTTTATGGAAATTATAAACCAACGAAATTTGTAACAATTCCGAAGTATTATGTGGTACCACAAAGCCAATGGCAAATTATTGAATTATTAAAATTGAATAATATTGAAATGACACCTATTACTCAAAATGAAATTTTTGAAGTAGAAATCTATAAAATTGCCAATTATCAAACAGGAAAAAATGCGTATGAAGGACATTACGGACATTATAATACAACCGTAACAAAAAATATAGAGAAAATGGAATTTAGAGCCGGCGACTATAAAATTTCAACCAATCAATTAGGCGTGAAATATCTATTAGAAACCCTTGAACCAGAAGCCGTGGATTCGTATTTTAATTGGAATTTTTTCGATACGATTTTGCAACAAAAAGAAGGGTATTCCAGTTACGTTTTTGAAGATGCAGCGAAACAAATTTTAGATGAAAACGCAACTTTAAAACAAGAATTCGAAACAAAAAAACAAACCGACAAAGCTTTCGCAAAAAATGGCAACGAGCAATTATACTGGGTATACAAACATTCAAAATACTTTGAAAAAGAGTTTATGCGTTATCCTGTTTATAGGGTTTTGGAATAGAATATAAAAAATAGAGTAAAGAATATTGATTTTATTAAATATGTTATTTTACTATTTTATCAATAGATAATTTGTCTACTTTCAAAAGTTCAAGAATTAATTTTGCTTTGTCTTTGTTGTTCTTCAGGGCTAAATCAAATTCATCCATTAGACCTGAATGATAAAGTCGCTCATTGACAGTCATACCTTCAATTCCTTCTACTTTTGAAATTGCATTTTCAATTTCTTTATTTGTTATTTTTCTAAAAAAACTATACCACTTTCTCACTTTCAAACAACAATTTAATATTTTCATAAGAATTCCCTAAAGTGGCTTCTATATCTGAAGGTTTAATCCAAACTGCTTTTGAAATGCCTTCTTTTTCTTGCGGACAAGTTGCTCCTGTGAAATTGGTTTGCATTTTAAACCAATATGTAATTTTCAATTTAAAAATGCCGTTACGTTTAAATACGTGATAGGTTTTTTGGAGTTTTTCTGTAATTTTTAATCCTGAAACACCGGTTTCCTCCTCTACTTCACGCATTGCGGCATTCTCCATCGTTTCGTCTTTTTCAACGCCTCCTTTTGGTAAATCCCATTTACCGTTTCTAAAAATAAACAACACATCGCCATCAGCGTTAAAAACTAAACCACCACCCGCTTTAGCCACAGGGATTTTAGATTTCAAAGTCTTCATAATTAACTTTTCATCTGAGTGATATAAGTAGGCACTTTGTATTTTATTCAAAAATAATTCTGAGATTACTTTTGGAATATTTACTGTTTCTAACAGATAAATTTTGAAATTTGTTTCCTTTTCAAATTTATTTGTTAAAAAAAGTGGTTTCTCGTTTACAAAAACTTTATACATTTGCAATATGATATTTAATAACAACACAGCACAACAAACAGCCGAATTGCTTTTACAAATAAACGCAATTAAATTAGAAACAAAAAATCATTTTACTTGGGCTTCTGGCTGGAAAAGTCCAATTTATTGTGATAACCGCGTAATTCTTTCATTTCCAGCGGTTAGAAATTATATTAAAGATGAATTTGTAAAGCAAATTGAAGCCAAATTTGGTCGTCCAGATGTCATTGCAGGTGTAGCAACTGGTGCAATTGGTATCGGAATTCTGGTAGCAGAAGCTATGGGATTGCCTTTTGTATATGTTCGTCCAGAAGCAAAAAAGCACGGAAGACAAAATCAGGTAGAAGGTTTTTTACAAAAAGGTCAATCTGTAATTGTAGTTGAAGATTTAATTTCAACGGGTGGAAGTAGTTTAATGGCAGTTGAAGCATTGCGTAATGAAGGCACTAATGTAAAAGGAATGGCCGCTATTTTCACTTATGGATTTCCTATTTCTGAAGAAAAAATTGCTGCAGCAAAATTAGACGTATATACATTAAGTAATTACGAAAACTTAATTGAAAAAGCCGTTGAGAAAAAATATGTTTCGGAAGAAGAATTAGAAACACTAAAATCTTGGAATAGTAATCCGAGTGAATGGGGGAAATAGATTTTTAGAATTTTAGATTTTTAGACAAATTAGAAAATTAGACATAAAAAAACGTCCCGATAATTCGAGACGTTTTTTGTTTTATATGATATTAAACCAACTGAATGCCTTCGTTATTGATATCAATCAATTTTTGTTTGTATAAACTTCCGATAGCTTTTTTAAATGTTTTTTTACTCATTTTTAAAACCGATTTAATTTCTTCTGGATGACTGTTGTCATTCAATCGTAAAACGCCATCATTTTGTTTTAATGCTTCTAACACTTGTTGAGAAGAATCGTCTATGGCTTCAAATCCTTGTTTTTGGAAGGAAACGTCTATTTTTCCATCAGGGCGAATGGCTTTAATGTAACCCTTGGTTTTATATCCTGGAGAAACGGTTTCAAAAACTTCATTTTGATACGCCAATCCTCTAAATTTTCCGTTAATAATTACATTAATTCCAATTTCTGTAATATGGGAAACCATTAAATCGACTTCTTGTCCCACTTCAACATCTAAAGGTTCTTTATCTAAAAACTGATTGATTTTACTTGATGCCGCTAACCTACCCGTTTGTTTGTCTAAATACAATGTTACTATGTAACGTTTGTCTTTTTCCATTGGGCGGGCTTGTTCTTTAAAAGGAGCAAACAAATCTTTTTCCATTCCCCAATTTAAAAAGGCACCAAATGAATTAATGTAACTTACTTTCAAAACAGCAAAAGAATTTAAGGAAATAAATGGCTTTAAAGTTGTAGCTACAGGACGTTCTTCGTGATCTAAATATACGAAAACCGTTAAATCATCGCCAATTGTAAAATCATTTGGAACATATTTATTTGGTAATAAAACATCGTCTTTTCCATTGGTAAGAAACAAACCTACTTTTGTTTCTCTATCTATTTTTAATGTGTGGTACACACCTATTTGTAACATATTATGGTTTTATTATTAAAAGCGATGGTGTATTGTTTAACCAAACACTTCTGGTATCAATTAGTTTTTTCCAACTATCAATACTCATAATTAATAAATCTTGTTCTTTTAAGAAATCTTTTTCTAATTTCGATGAATGAATTACTTTCACATTTTCGTGAGTAATTTTATTCTTCTCATTTACAATATCATACGTATCAAAAATTGAAATCTTAGCTTGTGAATTCTTCTTCAATAATTTTACGTAATCTAATAAAAATTGATCTTCATTATTAAATAAAATTACAGAAATATTTTCAGTTTTGGCAAGTTCTTTATCTACAAAAATTCCTAATGGCACTTCTGTTTTATTGATAATGGCTTGGGTTTTGTCATCAAAATAATTGACTTCAAACAATTTTTCTTTACCTGTAAACGTATTTAATAAATTTTCAGGATTTATAATTTTGGATGTAATACCTAAAACTTTTCCTAATAAAGTACCTTCAAAAATAGACGAACCAATATTAATCAACACTAAATTAAATTCACCTTTATTACTCACTTCTACAATATCCGAATCGATGTCACGCGACGCTTTAAAAAGTGTTTCAATATTTCGATTTAACTTAGTGGCTTCTTTTAAAATGGGTTTAAAACTTTCGCGTTCATATTCTTCTATTTTATACGGATTTACCTCATTTGTGGAAGAAATATACATTGCCGTAATGGATTGCTTTTCTTTTTCTAAACTAATGAAATTATTTGCAACTTTTAACAACGGTTTTCCATCTTCTGGATTTTCAAAAGAAACCAACACTTTATATTCTATATTATCTGATGTATTTGGAAGAATTGCTTTTCGTTTTTTAAATATAAAATCAATTAAATTTAGCGCTGGGCCCGTCATAAAAGTTGTTGAAAGTGCCATAATAACCATCATAGCAAATATTTTTGGTGACAAAACACCTAATTCTAATCCAATATTTAAAACAATAAGTTCCATTAAACCGCGGGTATTCATTAAGGCACCTAAAGTTAAACTGTCTTTCCAATTTTGTCCAACATATTTAGCTGTTAAGGCACTACTAATAAATTTTGCTCCAACGGCAACTAATACTATTATCCCTGTTGTTTTCCATAAATACTCCGTATTTAATAAACCTATTTTTGTATTTAACCCTGTTACTACAAAAAATAAAGGCAATAATACTACAAGAGAAACATCTTCAACTTTCTCAATAAAAATGTTTCTAAACTTCATGTTATCAGGCATAATAACACCCGCAACAAAGGCACCAACTAAAGCGTGAATACCAATAATTTCGGTTAAATAAGAAGAAATTAATAACGTAACGAAGAAAATGGCAACTACTGGTTTTGTGATTTTTTCTGCAGAACTATACAAATTACCAATATGTCTTAAAAAAGGTCTCACTAATACCAACATTAAAAGTATGTAAGCTATCGCCATACCAATAATAAACAATGAACTTGCAACAGAACCTGCTTTTACAATAGCAATAACACCAGCTAATAAACACCAAGCTGTAATGTCGTCTATTGCGGCACATGTTATTACTAAAGCACCGATTTTTGTTTTCTGCAACCCTCTTTCTTGAACAATCCTGGCCAAAACCGGAAAAGCAGCAATACTCATTGCTACACCTAAAAACAAACCGAATGACATGAATGGAACACCTTCTGGTGCAAATTCTTTATAAAGCATTGTGGCCAAAACCAAACCTAATGCATAGGAAACAATAATACTGGTGTGGCTTATTATAAATGCTTCTTTTACTTTGGTTCGCAACACTTTTAAATCCAATTCCATTCCTACAACAAACATAAAAAAGATCAAGCCAATTTGACTTAAAAACTTTAAATTTACAATTGATTCTTGTGGAAATAATATTGGAAATAAATCTGGAAAATAGGCTCCAAATAAGGATGGTCCCAAGGCAATACCTGCCAACATTTCGCCTATTACTGTAGGTTGCCCTATTTTACGACATACCCAACCAAAAAATCGAGCAACAAATATAATAGTAACAATTTGAGCTAATAAGATTGCTAATGGATGAAAAACATTGTGTAATATAGAAGTAATAAATTCATTTACATAATCATGTTTCTCAATGATTTTATTGGAAACTTTACCAACTTCTAATGTCTTTCCTCGTAATAAAATAGAGTATATTAGTCCAGAAAAAACAACCAGAATGGTAACATAAAAAAATGAATTTTTAAATTTCTTCATTTATTGGGTTATTGTTGATTTTCAATAGGACCTTCCCATTGCGAAATTCCGCCTGCAAGATTGTAAACATTTTCAAAACCTAATTGTTTCATAATACCACAAGCTTGTGCGCTTCTGCCTCCAGCTAAGCAATATACAAAATATGTTTTATCTTTATCTAATTCTTCCACTTGGTAAATAAAACCTTGTCCTTTATAAATATCAATATTAATAGCTTCAGGAATAATTCCATTCGCCACTTCTTCTTCTGTTCTTACGTCTAAAATAACGGCATTTTCAGTGGTTAAAAAACCTTCCCACCATGCTTTTTGATCTAAATTCATGTACGATTAATTTTCTTCAAATTTACAACAAGAATTTAGATATAAAAATTTATTTTCAATCACAAACTACTAAATTTTGCATTTTACATTTATTCTTAAAATTTAACATAAAATTAATAACGTTTGTATATACAAATAAAATAATTATATTACATTTGTATCTACAAATAAGATTTCAAATGAAAATTGAAGAAGAAATAAAAAGTACGGTAGAATTATCTTTAGCAAAAAAGGTAATTCTGAATTTATCTTTTTCGAGAAGTATTGTTGCTGATCGATTTTTGGAAATTTTAAAACCTTTTGATTTGTCGAGCGAGCAATATAATGTGTTACGAATTTTGAGAGGTCAGAAAGGAAAACCAGCTAACATGTCGGTAATTCAAGAACGTATGATTTCTAAAAATAGCAATACTACACGTTTGGTTGATAAATTAATTGTAAAAGAATTCGTAATTCGAAAAATTTGTCCGTCAAACAAAAGAAAAATGGAAATAACAATTACAGAAAAAGGACTTCTTATATTAGAAAAATTAGACCCAATTGTAATTGAACATGAAAATAATTTAGCAAGCAATTTAACAACAGAAGAGTTAACCCAATTAAATAATTTATTAGAAAAATACAGAAATTAATTATGAGCACATTTATTGAAAATCAGAATTGGCGTTACGCTACCAAAAAATTTAATAGCGATAAAAAAATCTCTAATTCCGATTTAGAAATTTTAAAAGAAGCTATTCAATTATCTTCTTCTTCGTATGGTTTACAACCGTATAAAGTTTTAATTATCGAAAACGAAGAAATTAGAAAACAATTACAACCAGCTTCTTGGGGACAAAGTCAAATTACAGAAGCTTCTCACCTATTTGTATTTGCAAGTGTAACCAATGTAGATGCAGAATACATCACGCGTTATGCTGAGAATATGGCAAAAACAAGAAATATTCCGTTTGATAGTGTAAAAGGTTATGCTGAATTTATGATTGGAAACATTGCAAGTTTAACTCCAGAAAAACAAATTATTTGGGCTCAAAAACAAGCGTATTTAGCATTAGGCAATTTATTAAACGCTGCTGCTGAATTAAAAATTGATGTTACGCCAATGGAAGGATTTCTACCAGAACAATATAATGAAATTTTAGGCCTTAAAGAAAAAGGATTACACGCTACATTAGTAGCAACAATTGGTTACAGACATGATGAAGATGAAACACAACATTATGCAAAAGTAAGAAAACCAATTACAGAATTATTTGAAACAATTTAATAACTAAATATTTAACAAACATGAGAAATTTAAAAACAATTGCAATTGCATTAGTAACTTTGGTATCATTTACAGTTAATGCACAACAAACAAAAAAAATCGATGCAGCAAAAAGCGGAATCGTTTGGACAGGTAAAAAAGTAACAGGTTCGCACACAGGAACTATCGGTTTACAAAGTGGTGCTTTAGTATTTGATGGAAAAGTATTAAAAGGTGGAACGTTTACAGTTGACATGACAACAATTAACACTACTGATTTAAAACCAGGTCAAGGTAAAGAAAGTTTAGACGGACATTTAAAAGCGGAAGACTTTTTTGGTGTTGAAAAACATAAAACGGCTAACTTAGTTTTCAAAACAATTAGTGGAAAAGGTAACGGTTTATATACTGTAACTGCTGATTTAACTATCAAAGGAATTACAAAACCAATTACTTTTGATATTACAGTTAAAGGAAATACTGCTACAACTACATTAAAAGTAGACAGAACTAAATATGATATCAAATACGGTTCAGGTTCATTTTTTACTGACTTAGGAGACAAAACTATTAGTGACGAATTTGAATTAAAAGTAAACTTAGTTTGGTAAGAATCAAACTATAAATGCACAAAATAGCCAGAATAATTACTATTCTGGCTTTTTCATTTTAACTATGTTTTATTATTTAGAAAGCGGTCCTGCCGATTTTTTTTCTAAAATACTCTTTTCTTCTTTTACTAAAACCGTTCCTTTAATTCGTAAAGCAACCATTCCGTTTTCTTTGTTCACCGCATTAGTATCAACTGTAATTGTTTTACTAATAGGCCCTGGATTCATATTGTATTGTACTTCAATAACACCTGTTTTTCCTGGAGCAATTGGTTCAGTTGGTTTAGTAGGAACCGTACATCCACAGCTGCTTTTCGCATCTTTAATAATCAATGGCATATCGCCTGTATTGGTAAATTCAAAAGTTCGTTTTCCTGAATCTACGCCTTTGTATACCTCGCCATAATTAATGGTTTCTTCTTTAAATTCAATTTTTGCACCACTTTGTGCATAAGCTGATAAACTGGTTACCATTAAACCTAAAATAAATACTAATTTCTTCATTTTTATATTAATTTGAGAATTGTAAAAATATGTTATTTAAACTAACTAACAAAAAGTAAATACATTTTTTTTATTCTGTTTTATATAATTACTTTTGCAGATACATTTCAAAAAGTATACCAAAAGACGCAATTATTTACAATTAACAAAATATAAATGATACCAGCCCAATTTGACGCCAAATCCGTAGAACAAAAATGGTACGACTACTGGATGAAAAACAACTATTTTCATTCTACTCCAGACCATCGTACACCTTATACTATTGTAATTCCTCCACCAAATGTAACTGGAGTATTACATATGGGACATATGTTGAATAATACCATTCAAGATGTATTAATTCGTCGTGCGCGATTAAAAGGTTTCAACGCGTGTTGGGTGCCTGGTACAGACCACGCCTCTATAGCTACCGAAGCAAAAGTAGTTGCGAAATTAAAATCGGAAGGCATTAATAAAGCAGATTTAACTCGTGAAGAATTCCTAAAACACGCATACGATTGGACAGATAAATACGGTGGTACTATTTTAGAACAATTAAAACAATTAGGATGTTCTTGTGATTGGGACCGAACTAAATTTACTATGGATCCAGATATGTCTGCTTCTGTAATTCGTTCATTTGTAGACTTATACAACAAAGGACTTATTTACAGAGGGTATCGAATGGTAAACTGGGACCCGGAAGCGAAAACAACGTTGTCTGACGAAGAAGTAATTTTTGAAGAACGTCAAGGAAAATTATATTATATCAAATATCAAATTCTTGACGAAGAAAATACCCAAAACCCAACACCCAATTCCCAATTTCTGGTAGTTGCTACTACTCGACCTGAAACTATTTTCGGAGATACTGCCATTTGTATCAATCCAAATGATGAAAGACATTTCAATTTAAAAGGAAAAAAAGTTATTGTACCAATTTCTGGAAAAGTGATTCCAATTATTGAAGATGAATATGTGGATTTAGAATTCGGTACAGGATGTTTAAAAGTAACACCAGCACACGATGTAAACGATAAAACTTTAGGTGACAAACACCACTTAGAAATCATAGATATTTTTAATGAAGATGCCACTTTAAACTCGTTCGGATTGCATTATGAAGGAAAAGACAGGTTTGTAGTTCGTACAGAAATTGAAGCAGAATTAACTTCAATTAATGCTTTAGATAAAGTAGAGCAATACACTAACAATGTAGGAACTTCTGAAAGAACAAAATGCGTTATAGAACCTCGTTTATCTGATCAATGGTTTCTTAAAATGGAAGATTTAGTAAAACCTGCTATTCACGCGGTTTTAGAATCTGACGAAATAAAATTATATCCTAATCGTTTTAATAATACCTACGCACATTGGTTAAATAATATTCGCGATTGGAATATTTCTCGTCAATTGTGGTGGGGACAACAAATTCCTGCCTATTTCTACGGAGATGGAAAAGAAGATTTCGTTGTAGCGGAAAACATTGAAGATGCAGTAAAATTAGCTCAAGAAAGAACTTCTAATTCAAATCTTAAAGCTTCTGATTTACGCCAAGATGCTGATGCACTTGATACTTGGTTCTCCTCTTGGTTATGGCCAATGGCTGTTTTCGGTGGAATTATGGATCCAGAAAATGAAAATTTCAAATACTATTACCCAACTAACGATTTAGTTACAGGTCCAGATATTTTATTTTTCTGGGTTGCGCGTATGATTATTGCAGGTTACGAATACGCCGATGCAAAACCATTTAAAAATGTATATTTAACAGGATTAGTTCGTGATAGCCAAGGACGAAAAATGTCGAAATCATTAGGGAATTCTCCTGAACCACTTGGTTTAATTGAAAAATTTGGAGCCGATGGCGTTCGTGTAGGATTATTATTAAGTGCGTCTGCAGGAAATGATATTTTATTTGATGAAGAATTATGTAATCAAGGAAAAGCGTTTACCAATAAAATTTGGAATGCATTTAAATTGATTAAAGGTTGGGAAGTTTCTGAAACGATTCCACAACCAGAATCTTCAAAAGTAGCAATCGAATGGTACGAAGCAAAACTGCAACAAACCTTATTAGAAATTGAAGATAATTTCGAAAAATACAGATTGTCTGAAGCTTTAATGGCAACCTATAAGTTAGTTTGGGACGATTTCTGTTCTTGGTTCTTAGAAATGATTAAGCCTGCTTATCAACAACCGATTGATAAAGCGACTTTCGATAAAGCCATTGAAATGTTGGAAAATAATTTAAAATTATTACACCCATTTATGCCTTTCTTAACGGAGGAAATTTGGCAACACATTACAGAAAGAACGCCAGAACAAGCGCTAATAGTAGCTGAATATCCGAAAATGACTTCTGTAAATTCAAAATTAATTGCTGATTTTGATTTTGCAACCGATGTTATTTCTGGAATAAGAACCATTAGAAAAGATAAAAATATTCCTTTTAAAGATGTGATTGAATTACGAGTAGTAAATAATGAAAAAGCGTCGAATTATTTCGATTCAATCATTATGAAGTTAGGAAACATTACTGATTTAAAATATGTAACTGATAAAGTAGACGGTGCCTTATCGTACCGAGTAAAATCTAACGAATATTTCATTCCAATTACTGGAAATATTGATGTAGAAGCTGAAATTGCAAAATTAACCGAAGAATTAAATTATACGAAAGGATTCTTAAGATCCGTACAAGGTAAATTATCTAACGAAAAATTTGTTGCAGGCGCTCCAGAACAAGTTATTGCCAACGAACGTAAAAAAGAAGCCGATGCTTTGGCAAAAATTGCAACGATTGAGCAAAGTATTGCTGGTTTGAAGTAATATTTCTTTATAAAATTAAAAGTCGATTTTCTAAAGAAAATCGGCTTTTTTTATTTGTTTAAATATTCTTTTGCAGTTAATACAGCAAGAATAGATTTTTTGAAATCTTTTTTGTTTCGTGTTAAAATCAAATCCAACTCGTTTTCTAAAGCGGTGTGATATTGAATAGCGTCTTCGAAATCTTTAAAATCTGAAACTAACGCTAATTCTAAAATCTTGTCATCCATAGGTAAAACTTCCACTAAAACTTTAAATTTTTTCAGAATCTTTCTTGCCTCATCTAATTTATGATTTCTTGCTAATAAATAATGCGTGTTTGCAATTGTTAAAGAAGATATATAAAGTTTCACTTTATTATGATCCGCTAAAGTAAATAATTCTTGTGCTTCTTTATAAAATTCTTCTCGTTTGGAAAGTAAATCCAAAACGATATTTGTATCAACTAATATTTTATCCATTAAGAATATTTTTTAGACAAGTAATCAGAATATTCTTTTTTATAATCCGCATTCTCAAGTGATACAACACCGGTTAAACTTTCCACAAGTGGGCTTACTTTAGTTGTCTTTGATTTCTTATTAGTCAATGATAAAAGATAATTTTCAATAAGCTTTGAAAGACTTATACTATTATTTTTAGCATACGATTTAGCCTCTTCAATTACATTATCGTCAATATTTAATGTTAATTTCGTGTTCATACAATTTAATTTACGTGTAAAATTAAAAAATATATACGTAATATAAAATAATTAATTAAGAAAATATTTAATTAAGGTAAAAAAAGCCGATTTTCTTATGAAAATCGGCCTTTTTTATTTGTATTGTTATCAATTTCTAATCATTCATAGAAATTAAAAACTCTTCGTTGTTTTGAGTACGTTTGATACGAGATTCGATAAATTCCATTGCTTCCACTGGATTCATATCCGATAAGTATTTTCGTAAAATCCACATATGTTGTAACGTTGATTTGTCTAATAATAAGTCGTCACGACGCGTGCTTGAAGAAACCAAATCGATAGCTGGGAAAATACGTTTGTTAGATATTTTTCTATCCAATTGTAATTCCATATTACCTGTTCCTTTAAATTCTTCAAAGATAACTTCGTCCATTTTAGAACCGGTTTCTGTTAATGCAGTGGCGATAATACTTAACGAACCACCGTTTTCAATATTACGAGCTGCTCCAAAGAAACGTTTAGGTTTTTGTAATGCATTGGCATCTACTCCTCCACTCAATACCTTTCCAGATGCAGGTTGACACGTATTGTATGCTCTTGCTAAACGTGTTATCGAATCTAATAAAATTACTACATCGTGTCCGCATTCTACCAAACGTTTTGCTTTTTCTAAGACAATGTTTGCCACTTTTACGTGACGGTCTGCAGGTTCATCAAACGTAGAAGCAATAACTTCGGCACGCACACTACGTTGCATATCTGTAACTTCTTCAGGACGTTCATCAATTAGTAAAACAATTAAATATACTTCAGGATGATTCGCCGCAATAGAATTAGCAATATCCTTTAATAACATCGTTTTACCCGTTTTTGGTTGTGCCACAATCATAGCACGTTGTCCTTTACCAATTGGCGAGAACATATCGATAATCCGTGTAGATATAGAGGTGTTTTTTCCTGATAAATTAAATCTTTCTTCAGGGAAAAGTGGTGTTAAATGTTCAAAAGAAACTCGGTCACGAATCACTTGAGGGTCGTGTCCGTTAATTTTTGATACGCGAACCAAAGGAAAAAATTTCTCTCCTTCTTTTGGAGGACGAACCACACCTTTTACAGTATCACCCGTTTTCAATCCAAATAAACGAACTTGAGATTGTGATAAATAAATATCATCCGGAGAGGCCAAATAATTATAATCCGAAGAACGTAAGAAACCATATCCGTCTGGCATCATTTCTAAAACGCCTTCACTTTCAATGATTCCATCAAATTCAAAATCCGATTCTCTAAAGTTTTTATTTCCGTTGTTTT
>NZ_JAGNYF010000112.1 GCF_017985075.1 Flavobacterium sp. | reverse complement strand
TAATTTTATTAATTAGTAACGCCGTTCAAAATGCAATGGTGGGAAGCGACATTAGCCTAGAAGGTGGAATAATTGCTGCGTTTTCTTTGTTTTCTATTAATTTTATTTTCAAAAAAGTTTTAAATAAGTCAGGTTATTTGAGTCAATTAGTTCAAGACAAACCTGAAATATTAATTCATGACGGTAAAATTGAATTTAAAACATTGGCTAAATTGGATATTACATCTGAAGAGCTGGATGAAGTAATACGAGAACATGGTGTTGAAAGTTATAAATTTGTAAAACTAGCCATGTTGGAATTAAACGGAAATATTAGTGTAATTTCTGGCTCTAATAATTTAATGCAAACCAAACATAAACGAGTTCATAAATCACGATTATAATATGGATACCAAGTTTAGAAAGTTATTACTACTTATTATTGCTTGTAGTTTTATTGTTGCCTTCGGTGCTTTGTTTAAAATAATGGAATGGCCAGGCGCCACATTAATCTTTAATACAGGCGTAGTTTTAGAAATTATTTTTGGTGCTGCAATTATGATTTATTTAGTGAAAAATAAGAATAAATAATGGCTTTAGAATACAAAACAAGTTGCGAGAAATGCAACATTTCATTAAACATGCAATCAGAAGCTTGTATTTGCAGTTATGAATGTACATTTTGTGAATCGTGCGCTACAGAAATGGCAAATGTTTGCCCAAATTGCCAAGGAGAATTAGTGAAAAGACCGAAACGAAATAAGGATTAATTTATTTCCACTTGAAAACTCTTCAAAAAATGAATTGATTTTTCAATATCATAATGTAAAATTCTGTCTTCTGTAACTAAAGGCACCTCTTCTCGATAGGTTTTTATAAACATTTCAATGAAATTACTCGATTTTAAAGGTCTTCTAAATTCGATAGCTTGTGAGGCATTAAATAATTCAATAGCTATAATACGTTCCAAATTTTCAACAATTTTTAATGTTTTCGTAGCTGCATTTGCTCCCATGCTTACGTGATCTTCTTGTCCGTTACTGGATACAATACTATCAATACTTGCTGGAGTTGCTAATTGTTTGTTCTGACTAACAATACTCGCTGCTGTATATTGCGGAATCATAAACCCTGAATTTAATCCAGGATTGCTGACTAAAAACGCAGGTAATTCTCTTAAACCAGAAATTAATTGATAGGTTCTTCTTTCCGAAATGCTTCCTAATTCTGCCAAAGCAATTCCTAAATAATCTAAAGCCATCGCTAAAGGTTGTCCGTGAAAATTTCCACCAGAAATAATTTCATCTTCACCAACAAAAATATTTGGATTGTCAGTTACCGAATTAATTTCGGTAGTAAATACTTTTTTTACGTGGTCAATTACATCTTTAGAGGCACCGTGAACTTGCGGAATACATCTAAAAGAATACGGGTCTTGTACGTGTTTTTTAGGTTGTGCGATAATTTCGCTATCTTCTAATAATTCTAACATATGAGCTGCTGTTGCTAATTGCCCATTATGTGGTCGTACCAAATGAATTAATTCATTAAAAGGCTCTTTTCTTCCATCAAATCCTTCTAAAGAAACTGCGGATACAATGTTTGCTAAATGCGCTAATTTATCGGCTTGAATTAAATTGTACACGCCGTAAGCACTCATAAATTGCGTTCCGTTTAATAAAGCCAAACCTTCTTTTGATTTTAATGTAATAGGCGATAAGTTCAATTTTTCTAAAACTTTATGCGCTGGTTGACGGAATCCATCGTAATACACTTCGCCTTCATTTATTAATGGTAAACACAAATGAGCTAAAGGCGACAAATCGCCACTTGCTCCTAATGAACCTTGTGTGTAAACTACAGGTAAAATTTCATTATTGTAAAAATCAATTAATCTATTAACGGTTACTAATTGCACACCTGAATGTCCGTAACTCAAAGATTGAATTTTTAATAACAACATTATCTTTACAATCTCGTGAGGTACTTCGTCACCGGTACCACAAGCGTGAGATTTCATTAAGTTTTCTTGAAGTTTGGTTAAATTTTCAGTCGAAATTTTAATATTATATAACGAGCCAAAACCAGTGTTAATTCCGTAAATAGCTTTATCATTAGAAGCCATTTTTTCATCTAAATACGTTCTGCATCGTTCTATTTTTGAGATAGCTTCTTCTGAAAGTGCTAATTTTTTTCCTTCAAAAATAATTTCTCTAACTTTTTCTATAGTAAGTACTGATGAATCTATGTAATGCATACGATTTTGTTTTAGCTGTCAAAATTCTACAAACAAATTCTAAAATGCAACTATTTTCAGTATTAAAACAATATTTTGTGAATTTCTTACTATTTATAGGTTTTTGGCTTTATTTTTTTAAGAATTTTCAATACATTAGCAACTTTAAATTTTATAAAATCGTACAATGAAAAATACAGCATTAACAGCTATTCACGAAAGTTTAGGAGCAAAAATGGTTCCGTTTGCAGGTTACAATATGCCTGTTCAATATGAAGGAGTAAACGCAGAACACGAAACGGTAAGAA
>NZ_JAGNYF010000111.1 GCF_017985075.1 Flavobacterium sp. | reverse complement strand
CATTTAGCGCCATTTGCTTTAAAAGTAATTCAAGGCTCTAAAGAGTTGGCAATTATCGATTGGTATCAAGATATTTTAAACAAATTAGACTACACAGATTATTTTGATAAACCTGTTATTTTAAAAGGGTGTTCTAAAAAAGAAGTGCCTAATGAAGTATACACTTTGGCTATTCAAAAATTAATGAAAGTAGCAAAAAGCATTATGTTTGGTGAAGCGTGTTCCGCAGTGCCTTTGTATAAAAAGAAGTAATTACAAAATTAAAAGTATAAAAAACCCAGTCAAGTATTTACTTGACTGGGTTTTGCTTTTATAAATGTTGTGAGATTCTTTCAGAATGACAAACGTTGTGATTATTTTTTTAAAATTCGAATTTTGGAATTTGGAATTTGGATTTTCTATTTTGGAATCTAATTTTCTTCTTCCTCAATTACATCTTTATAATCTGGATATAAAAATTTATTATACGGAAAACGACTGATATGAATGCTTCGCACCGCTTCATAAACTTTTTCTCTAAAAGCTTCAAAGTTTTCTTTTTCCGTAGCTGAAATAAAAAGCGTGTTGTTTTCGCCTAAATTACTCATCCACGTTTTTTCCCAATCTTGAAGTGAAAAATTTTTTGATGTTTTTTCAATAGTTTCGTCGCTTTCATTAATTTTCACATATTTGTACGCGTCAATTTTATTAAAAACCATAATTGTTGGTTTATCGGCACTTTTAATATCTAATAAAATTTTATTTACAGCAGCAATATGATCTTCAAACTCAGGATGAGAAATATCTACTACGTGTAAAAGTAAATCAGCTTCTCGTACTTCATCTAAGGTACTTTTAAAAGAATCTACCAATTGCGTAGGGAGTTTTCTAATAAAACCAACCGTATCGGAAAGCAAGAAAGGTAAATTTTTAATAACCGTTTTTCTAACCGTAGTGTCAAGGGTAGCAAACAGTTTATTTTCTACAAATACTTCGCTTTTCCCAACAGCATTCATTAAAGTTGATTTTCCCACGTTGGTATAACCCACTAAAGCCACTCGAACCATTGCGCCACGATTCCCTCTTTGGGTTGACATCTGTTTGTCTATTACCTTAATTTTTTCTTTTAGTAAGGAAATTCTATCTCTTACAATTCGTCTATCGGTTTCAATTTCTGTTTCACCAGGACCACGCATACCAATTCCACCGCGTTGACGTTCTAAGTGCGTCCACATTCCTGTTAATCTAGGTAATAAATATTGGCATTGTGCTAATTCTACTTGTGTTCTTGCATAAGACGTTTCGGCACGTTGTGCGAAAATATCTAAGATTAAATTGGTACGATCTAAAACTTTACAATCTAATTCTCTTGTGATGTTTTTTTGTTGCGAGGGCGTTAATTCGTCATCAAAAATTACCGAATTGATATCATATTCTTTGATGTACGTTTTAATTTCTTCAAGTTTTCCAGTACCTACAAACGTTTTAGGATGCGGTTTATCTGTCTTTTGCCAAAAACGTTTCACTACTTCACCGCCAGCCGTAAAGGTTAAAAATTCTAACTCGTCTAAATATTCATTAAGTTTTTCTTCGTTTTGGTTTTGAGTGATAAGTCCAACAATTGCGGTTCTTTCAAAGATATGTTTTTCAACTTCTAGCATAAGTTTTGTAAAATATTCACAAAAATAGCCAATAATTTCGAATAAATAACATTGTTGTCTTTTATCGATTTTTTAATGCATTATATCGATTAATTTAGTGATACTCTAAAATCTTATTACATTTGTTATTACTTACATAATTTAAACACAAAAATACTATAATGAAAAAACTACTTTTATTATTATTTATGTTCGCAGGTTTCAGCGTTTTTGGACAATTATCCCAAAACTTTGAAGGCGCAACATTTCCACCAACTGGTTGGACAACATTTGAAACAGGAACAGGTACAGTTCAGAGTTGGTCTGAAACGAACTTAGGTGTTTTCACCTATGGATCTACAGGTAAATCAGCAATGATTAACAAAGAAAATGTAGCCACAGGTCAAGCAATTGACTGGATGGTTACTTCTGCAGTTACTGTGCCAGCAAATGGTCAGTTACGATTTTATACCAAAACCATTCAAACTGGGGTTCAAGGAAGTTTATTTGATATCAAAATTTCAACAACTTCACAAACTAACCCTTCAAGTTTTACCAATCTTATTTCATATGATGAGGCTTCTTTAACTGCTTTGTCTAATGTTTATGAAGAAAAAGTAATTGATTTACCCGCTACATATGCAGCAGGTTCTACTATTTACATTGCTTTTGTAATGACAAATGATAATGGGGACAGATGGTTAATTGATAACGTAAACGTAGTACCTAAATGTAATGCGCCAATTGGACCATTAGCAACAGCAAACGAAACTACTTCGAGTGCTGTATTAAGCTGGGGAAATCCAGGCGGAATTACTGCTTGGGAAGTTGAAGTAGTGCCTTTTGCAAGTGCATTTACAGGTGTGCCTACTTACACAAATGTAACTACAAATCCGTTTACTGCAACAAATCCACCACTACCTGCAACACCAATTTTATTACCAAATACGTTATATAAATTTCAGGTACGTTCCGTTTGTACTAGTGGTTTTCCAAGTGATTGGTTTGGACCAAGAAGTTTTCAAAC
>NZ_JAGNYF010000066.1:4683-9099 GCF_017985075.1 Flavobacterium sp. | reverse complement strand
GTATATTATCTATTACAACAACGAAAGAATAAAGTCAAATTTAAACAAAATGAGTCCGATAAAATATCGAACTCATTATTATCAAAATTAATTATAAATTTGTCTAAACTTTTGGGTGCAGTCTAATGTTAGGCTTTTTTGTTTCCTCTTACCGATAACTATTGGAAATATAATTAACAATCAGATGCTTATTTAACTTCTTTGAAATAAATAAGATTATCCATATTTATTGTATAAAAAAAGTCCAACATTTCTGTTGGACTTTTGCTCCCTCTCTTGGGCTCGAACCAAGGACCCTCTGATTAACAGTCAGATGCTCTAACCAACTGAGCTAAGAAGGAATAACCTAATGGTTAATTTATTTTTAATGAAACTTTATTCTTTTATTACAAAAAGTAAAAATTTCAAGAATTTCTTTTTTTATGAACTTACTTCTTTTTCTTGAACCAATCCCGATAGCTATCGGGACTCTGATTAACAGTCAGATGCTCTAACCAACTGAGCTAAGAAGGAAGTTGCTTATTTAAGCGAGTGCAAATATAATTGAATTTTTATTTTAAAAAAATATTTTAGTGTTTTTTTGAATTAAAAAATACTTAAAACAAATTGTGTGTGTTTTCATATAAAAAGGTCCAAATAATTGAACCTTTTTATACAATGATTAAAAATACATTACTGCTCTTACGCTCAATAACTGTCCTCTAAAATTTCTTCCATTACCACCATTGTCAGAATTAACATCTGTAGCTCTATCTTGAAAGACATCTCCAGATGATGTCCAATACCAATTACTTTTATTGGCAGTATTGACTGAATCGTAATACAGACCGCCAATTAAGCTTTTATTTTGATATAGCTTTGCCATTTCGTCTTTACTTGGTAAAAACCAATCACTGTATGTAATTCCATTGGCTACCACGCTATAGTTAGAACAAATTAATGCCGCATAATCTGTTGGACTACTTTCAGTACTCGAGGCAATAATTAATGCTGTATTTGCGCTACCAGCACCTATTGCACAAGGCAATGCTAATCCAGATGATCCGTGTCTATTTACACAATCATAAGTTGTTGATAAACCATTAAAGCCCTGCCCCCATCGAATCCCGTTACTTAAATCAGAATTTGAAGCAATAATTCCATGAAATTCACCAGCAACATATCCTGGGTCTCCTGATTGAAATATATACGCTATTTTACCGCCTCTATATGCAGAACCAACAACCAAAGGTTCTGATGGTGCGCCTCCAATAAAATTGGTCCAAGCCGTCCCATTATAAACCTGCAATTCTCCATTTGCGCCACAGTCTTTACACCAGATAATAAGACCCGCAACTTTATTAACAATTGCATTTCTTTGATTTTGAGTCATACGTGGTGGAAGTAAACCTTGTGATGTTGAAGTAACATCTAAAGCGGCGGATGACTGAGGAGTCGTCGTTCCAATAGATAATTGCCCGGTAATATTTCCACCCGTTAATGGTAAGTAATTTGATAATGTTGAATTTGAAACAGAACCATCTGCCATCAAATATTGTGATGAAGTTCCTGTTGGTGTTTTAAAAACAGAAGAAATAACGCTTCCTGAAGTGGTTATATTTCCACCTGAAACTGTAGATACATACGTTTTAAAAACGTTGTCAAGATTACTCTGTAATCCACCCCAAGCGTATGCTTGTCCACCAGTATAAGAACCATCATTTGAGTTATAAACATCAATATTTCCTGTCGATTTTTCAAACAACATAGTGTATTGTGTTCCATTAACAACCGTAATAGGGCTATTTAAAGTAAACTCTATGTAGCCATTGCCAGAAGAAAGCGAAAATGCCTGAGAAGTTAACAATGTACCAGAAACTCCACTTCCACTAAAAATTTTTAATGTCCCAGAGCAAGTACTATTTGCAAACCTCATAGAAACCTTATTTAACATTCCTGAAAGCCCAGCAGTAAAAGATTGTCCTAAGGCCGTTTGTCCAGCTCCATATATTCCATAACTTACAGAATGAGACTGATCAAGTGATGGTGAAGAACTTGCCGTGCTAACTATTAAATCACCTAATACAGTTTTACTTCCTGAAAATGTTTGAGTTTCAGTAGTGACAACGCCTCCGTTAGTTGCATCTGCTGGGGCAAGTTTTAATTCACCAGCAGTTATTGAAGCACCATTTGCATTTGAAGTAGAATTTATTGCACCTACTGCAGTAGCCCCTCCAGAAGAAGGCGTACTCCAACTTAAAGCTCCAGATCCGTTCGTTGTCAATACTTGATTTGGCGTTCCATCGGTATTAGGTATAGTAATGGCTCCGGCTGTAATTGTTCCACTAGTTTTTACATTAGTTACACTAGTGTTACCTAATTGTACGGTATTGCTACCATTTCCTATTGCATCGTAACCAATAACAATCTCGTTATTTGCATTATTTCCTAATGGTCTAGATAATGCCCCAATTAAAACTGAATTATCTATAGCTGTATTAAATGTTGTATTATCAGCGATGTAGCGTCCAGCAAAAGCACCCAACACTGCATTATAATTACCCGCAGTATTTCTGTCGATAGCCGCCACACCTATTGCAGTATTTGATTGACCAGTTGTGTTTTGTTCTAGTGCTTGAACACCTACAGAAGTGTTGTATCTACCATTTGTATTGGAAACAAGTGCGTATTCACCAACTGCGGTATTTACATCACCCGATGTATTACTATACATTGCTCCTCGTCCAACAGCTGTATTACTTCCACCAGTTGTGGTGTTTCTTAAAGTCTCGAAACCTACTCCAACGTTGTAACTTGCGGTAGTATTATTTTGAAGTGCGGAACTACCCACAGCTGTATTTGAACTACCCGAAGTGACTGCCAACGTTGCATAACCTAATGCTGTATTGTCATTGGGTTCACCCCCGTTTGACAACGCGACACTACCTACAGCCGTGTTTCTACTCCCATTTGCAGTCCCTCCTTGTCTTATAGCATTTGTCCCAACAGCTGTATTGTCATTACCTCCATTTAGACTAGCCAGTGTAAAAAATCCTAAACCTGTATTATTACTACCTGGAGATCCATATCCAAAAGATGATTCTCCAAGCATTGTGTTTTGAGAACCTGTCACAGGTGATCCAATACTCACTTGATTAGCAGTAATGTTATTAGTAAAATATTTCCCTCCAGCAATATTTTGATTGTTTGTCAAATCAACAAAATTTTGAACGCTAGAACCTGTACCTCCATTAGCAATTGCTAACGTTCCAGTTAAAGAAGACGCAGAACTAGAAGGGCTTGACCACGCTAACGTTCCAGAACCATTCGTTGTTAAAACTTGGTTCGCTGTACCATGCGTATTTGGATACGTCACAGATCCTGCGGTAATTGTTCCAGAAGCGGTAATATTTCCACCCCCAACTGTACTTATCCATGCTTTAAATGTTAAATCATAATTTGAATTAGCTCCATACACAGATGAAAAATAATCACCTTGAGGGTATAAATTATTTTCACTGGCTACCATACCTCCGGGAGAAATTACCGGATTAGGATCTAATATTTGAAACGTATATATATTTCCAGTAACTACACTCACGCTTGAAGCTATAGGAAGGTCAAACCAACCGCTAAAAGGAGGTAGTGCAACAGAACCAGAAAACAATTGAGCTCCAGCAGTTCCGGTTCCTGAATAAATATTTAAAGTACCATTACGATCACCTATGGCTCCATTTCCAAAAATCGATATCAATTGTAATACACCAGAACTTGTAGCTGTAAAAGATTGCCATTGATTGTCTCCCCATGTACCTGTTTGAAAAGTACCATTTTCAACCATCACAACAGGAGCACTAACCTCGCCGTTAACATTCAAATTGGCATTAACTGTAGTATTTGATCCAAAAGTTTTTTCTCCAGCAATAGCTTGATTCGTACTCAAATCAACAAAATTTTGAACCGAAGAACCGGTTCCACCATTAGCTATAGCCACAATGCCTGAAACATTCGCTGCCGTTCCAGCAGCTATTTGATTCGTTACATAAGTTTTTACTGCCAATTCCGTTGGGAACTTTGTATTCGACACATCCGCTAAGGTAACATCTGTTGATTTATTTGCTGCATCTTCTTTTAGTGCTAAAGCTGTCGTAGTTGCAACAGCATTTGCAGTTACTGTATTTCCAAGTGTGGTAATGGCATTTGTAGCTGCTGTTTCATTTGCATCAACATCTGCTTGAACTGCTGCAATGACTGCTGTATTTGCAATATTCGAAGTAGAAATACTTCCATCTACATACGTTTTAACAGCATTTTGAGTAGGAAATAATATATCACTTGTACCTAATGTAGTTATAATTGATTTATTTGCTGCGTCTTCTTTTAAACCCAATGCAGATGAAGTAGCTGTAGCATTCGAAGCTACTGTAGTTTGAAGTG
>NZ_JAGNYF010000066.1:0-4583 GCF_017985075.1 Flavobacterium sp. | reverse complement strand
ATGTAATATTATTCTGTAAAATTACATCTGCTGCATCGCCATCCGCTTCGTTTTGATTGACATCTGCTTGTACTGTTGCAATAGCATTGTTTGCCGCAGTTGCATTTGCAGCCACTATAGCTTGAAGCGCCGTATTATTTGCGTTTACTGTTGAAATATTTGTATCAACATACGTTTTTACAGCATTTTGAGTTGGAAACAAAACATTACTTGTACCTAAAGTTGTAGTAGATGATTTGTTAATAGCATCTTCTTTTAAACCCAATGCAGATGTAGTAGCTGTAGCATTCGAAGCTACTGTAGTTTGAAGTGATGTAATATTATTCTGTAAAATTACATCTGCTGCATCGCCATCCGCTTCGTTTTGATTGACATCTGCTTGTACTGTTGCAATAGCATTGTTTGCCGCAGTTGCATTTGCAGCCACTATAGCTTGAAGAGCTGTGTTATTTGCGTTTACGGTTGAAATATTTGTATCAACATACGTTTTTACAGCGTTTTGTGTAGGAAATAATAAATTGCTTGTTCCTAAAGTCGTAGTAGATGATTTGTTAATCGCATCTTCTTTTAATGCTAATGCCACGGTTGTAGCTATTGCATTTGAAGTTACTGTAGCTTGAAGTGCTGTTAAAGCTGCAGTACTTTCTGTATTTAAAGCAAACAAAGCAAAAGGAACAGCAGTAAAAGGTTGATTGCTTATTTCTGTGTAATAAGAACAAATTCCGGTTGTACTTAAATCTACTTTTAAGTTTTTAGGATTGGCATTCCAAAGTATATTTGAAAACGAAGACGCATAGCCACCAATTTGAACGCCTGTACCAATAACTAGATTTACCATTCCGAATTCGTCCGTAGTGGTTTGTACCGTTTCAATATATTCAGATTGCGAATTTTGGTCAATGATGGAGAACTTTAAACAAATGTACTTATTTGCCAATGGTGCATTTGTGTTGTTCACTCCCGGCAATTGTTCACCCGAAGGATTTAATATTACTGCTTGATAAGTAATCCCATTTGTTTGAGAATAGCCAATTAGGCCAATAAATAATAAAAGTGTAACTACTATTTTTTTCATAATGTGCTATTTATTTTAATGGAAAATGTAATCCAAAGTGGATTTGATTATTTGTAAAAGAAAGTTTTTCTGAAGAAGTATTAGAAACATTAAATGCTTTAGAAAATTCGTAACCCGCAGAAATTTTAATATTGTGGTTAATGGCATATTGAAAATCAATTCCAATATTAGGTTGGATGGTTATCCCTTTAAACTCTTCTTGCTTTGTAATATCATACACTACATTATTAATGTACTGTTCGCCTTTAATTATAGTTGAAGTTGCAACACCTAATTTCGTTTTTACTTTAAAAGAATCCGAATTTTGGAATAGTGTATAATTAAGCGCGTTTTGAATTCCTAAATAATTTGTTTTCCAAGCATAGTTAGCTGAACTTGTACCACCAACTGCATTAAATTGATTATAAACCAAACTAACTGCGTAACTAAATTTACTTGAAGTAGCTGATTTGTTCAGCTTAAAATCCATACCAAATTGGTAAAAAGAGCCTTCGTCACTACTTATATTAGGATTTGAAATTCCAAATGAATTTTTGTAATCATATTTCGTAAAATTTTTTCCATTGGAAATAAACAATTCTTGAGCATGTACCAAACATCCAGAAGAAACTAGTAAAAAAAGTAAGTATTTTTTTATCATCTTGATTTAATTTTTAATTATTTTAGTGTGATATGTGAATATATTATTTGAAAGTTGTACAAAGTATTCGGCACTTTGCAACACTTGAAGATTAACACTTGTTTTGTTTTCAAATATCTGAAGCGTATTTGCATATACTTGACGACCTAGGACATCATAAACCAATAAAGAAACATTTTCTCCAATAGATTGCGAAAACTGAAAATTTATAACGTCCACGTATGGATTAGGATACGTCGTGGTGTTTGCAAGTACTACATTATTTGTAGCAATAATTTTATCCCAATTACTTTGTTGAAATCCTTGTTGTACAATTACATTACCAGTTTTAGTTCCTGTAACAGATTGTTGGCCAACAGTATATTTAACAACTATACCAGATTGTGTAACGGTATTTCCTCCTTGAGCGCTAATCATTTGATGATGTAGCGTTTGGCTAAAAGATAGCGTTGTGAAGAAACAAAACAAGAGTAAATTTTTAAATCGCATATTTTTTTTTCAAAAGTATCTTAAAAAAGTAGACTATTTTTTAATTGAAATTTAGAAGTAACTATTTTAATCAAAACAGGAAGTGTTTTTACGTTTTTAGTAAAAAATTATAAAATAAATAAATAATAATAAAAATTGTATAATATTAATAATTAACTACTTTTGAAAAAAATAATTGAAAAATAAAATAAAAATTTTATACCTAATGATTTATTTTTTAGTATTAAAATAAAACCAGAATTTAACAATATGATTGTTCATTTTTTTTATATTATTGTTGGCGCACTTGGATTAGTTACAACTTCTATAATTTTTTCATATTATAAAAAAAATAGAGTAATTAACATATATTTGATATTGTTATTTACTATTATATCCTTAAAATTTGTTTTTGATGGGTTGTTATTTTTCAAAGGAGATTTATTACCTAATTTTTCTTATATGCCTTTTTTATCTGTAGTTTTTCCGCTTCAATATCTGTATTTTAAAAACATTGTTTTTGAAACTAAAAAACTAGAAACAAAAGAATTATGGCATTTTGTTTTCCCTTTATTTTTAGGATTTTTTAATATATTAAATAATAATATTCATTTTTTAGGCAAACATACATTGGTGATTTTAAATCTTGTTTTTACTACATATAGTATTTTATATTTAGCAACCATTTTTAAATTTTTAAAAATAAATGTGTGGTATCGAAAGTCTAAAATTAAAATTGTTGACACAGAAAATACCTTGCTTCGTAAATGGACTTTGTTCTTATTTATTCTGTTATTTTTAGGAGGAATACGGTTGTTATTAACCCTATTTATAGATTTGGTTTATAATGATTTTTCCTATGGGAAAAACAACCTATGGATTACTGGTGTATTTTGGTTATTTATTTTAATTAAAATTCTAATTTCACCAGAAATTTTGTTTGGTTATAATGCATTATATAAAAAAATGACCGTACAAAAGAAATCTGATTTTATTTTAAAAGACATTTGGAATTTAAATGAAAAAATAGAAATAAAAAATCAACAAGATCATTTATTGAATGCTAAAATATATCCTGATTTAACAAAATACTTAAAAGATATCGAGCATTTAGCACTTGTGGAAAAATGGTTTAGAAAACCGAAAACATCAGGAACTGAAATTGCAAAAAAATTAGATATACCTAAAAGTCATTTAAAATTTATTTTTAAATACCATTCTAAAGTAAGTTTTACTGAATTTAAAAAAATCATAAAAACATACGATGCAATGCAGCTAATAGAATCAGATTTTTTAAAAATAAATACGTTAGATGCTTTAGCTATGAAGGTTGGATTTTCTTCCTATAACCCTTTTTTTACTTCTTTTAAAGAAATAACAGGATCTACACCACAAGCATATAGTAAAGAAATAGCAAGAGTGAAAAAGCAGAAATAAATACTTCTTTTATACGTTACTGAATTTGTATGACTAACGATTAATTATTTCCAATATAGCTTTATTATTAAACGATTTTAACACTACTTTCCCTTCTTTATCAAGTAAAAAATAACAAGGGTTTGAATAGGCGTTTAATGCTTGTTGGTACGCTCTGTTTGGATCTAAAGATTTTAAATTAATTGCTGCGGTTTCAAGTTGGTTTTTTTCAATAAATGGCAACCATTTGTCTTCTTCTTTATCATTTAGTATAGTTACCCACGCCGTTTTTTTATTTGGATTCGTTTCCTTGAGGTTTACCATAAACTTCTTAATTTCAGGTATTTTATCTATGCAATGCTGGCATGTTGGGCTAAAAAAAGTGACTAAAGTATACTCATTTTGCGAATAAATCTCTTGAATTTTTATTGCTGTACTGTCTTTATTAGCAAACGACAATTCTGGAAAAATACTGTTTAAAGGCACTTTTTTATTCGAATCGAATTCATTTGTGAATTTATTCATATCGGTGTCTGAAAATGCTTTGCAGGTATTGTCTTTGATGTACTTTTCATACAAATGATTGTATGCAATTTCTAAATTGGTACTTTCAAAAAAAGCTAAATTTGCTGAGATGTACTTTGTAAAAATGGTATAATTTTGTGTTTTACAATCGAGTCCTTTCAATAATTTATCGATATGTTTGATGTAGTTTTCATTCGATAAAGGCAAAATAGTAACCAATTTATATAATAATTTATTGATGTTTGGTAGAAAAGCCAATCTTTTATCATTCGAATTTACAGTATCAAAAAATGTATCATAAGCTACTTGCTGTTCATTTGCGTCTGTGATTTTTGGTGATTGCGTTTTGTTTTCTGCCCAAAAATAAAGATACAACATCGAATTTGGATATTTTTTCTGAAGTTGATTTCTACTTTCCGTTTGTTCTGGTTTGGAAAGTGAACTGCTTTTTCTTTGATA
>NZ_JAGNYF010000018.1 GCF_017985075.1 Flavobacterium sp. | reverse complement strand
TTGGTATGGGTGTAGATCCAAGAGCCGTAATGGCAGAATTATTAGGAAAAGTTACCGGAACTTCAAAAGGTATGGGTGGTTCTATGCATATTTTTTCTAAAGAACACGGTTTTTATGGTGGTCATGGAATTGTTGGTGCTCAAATTCCTGTTGGTGCAGGTATGGCTTTCGCCGATAAATATTTCGAAACAGGTGGTGTAACATTGACTTATTTTGGAGATGGAGCAGCACGTCAAGGATCATTACATGAAGCATTTAATATGGCAATGTTGTGGAAACTCCCGGTTGTTTTTATTTGTGAAAATAACGGATATGCTATGGGAACTTCAGTAGAAAGAACTGCCAATCATACAGATATTTGGAAGTTAGGTTTAGGATACGAAATGCCTTGTGGACCTGTAGATGCAATGAATCCTGTTAAAGTAGCCGAAGCCATGCATGAAGCTATGGAACGTGCTAGAAGAGGAGAAGGGCCAACTTTCTTAGAAATGAAAACATACAGATACAGAGGACATTCTATGTCTGATGCACAACATTATAGAACTAAAGAAGAAGTAGAAGAATACAAAAAAATTGATCCAATTACTCAGGTTTTAGATATTATTAAAGAAAAAAAGTATGCTACTGAGGCAGAAATTGAAACAATAGATCAAAGAGTAAATGATTTAGTTGCTGAATGTGAAAAATTCGCAGAAGAATCTCCATTCCCTGAAACACAACAATTATATGATGTGGTTTACGAACAAGAAAATTATCCATTTATTCCTCACAGACTATAAATTATGGCAACAGTAATTACAATGCCCCGTTTAAGTGATACCATGACAGAAGGCGTGGTAGCCACTTGGTTGAAAAAAGTGGGAGACACAATAAAAACAGGTGAAATTTTAGCGGAAATTGAAACCGATAAAGCCACAATGGAATTTGAATCATTCTATGATGGTATTTTATTACATATAGGTATTCAAGAAGGAGAATCTGCTCCGGTAGACTCATTATTGGCCATTGTTGGAAAACAAGGTGAAGATATTTCTGCTTTATTAAATGGAAATACTACCGCTTCTGCTGCCGAAGAAGTTAAAACAGAAACTAAAACAGCTTCAACGCCATCTGAAATTCCAGCTGGTGTAAAAGTAGTAACGATGCCTCGTTTGTCTGATACTATGACTACAGGTACTGTAGCCACTTGGTTGAAAAAAGTAGGCGATACCATTAAAGAAGGTGATATCTTGGCTGAGATTGAAACGGATAAAGCTACTATGGAATTTGAATCTTTCAATTCTGGTACTTTATTATATATAGGTGTAGAAGAAGGTGGTACAGCTCCAGTTGATACAATTTTAGCAATATTAGGGCCAGCAGGAACAGATGTTTCAGGAATTGCTGCTAACTATTCAGTGGGTGGAACAGTTGAAACTCCAAAGGTTGAAGAGGTTAAGCAAGATTTAAACCCAACACCAAATACCCAACACCCAACACCTAATACTAATGATAGAATTTTCGCATCGCCTTTAGCTAAAAAAATCGCTTCAGACAAAGGTGTAAATTTATCTCAAGTTAAAGGAACAGGTGAAAATGGAAGAATTACAAAATCAGATGTAGAAAACTTTACTCCATCTGCTGTTAGTACTCCAGTTCAAGCTGTTACAGATGCAACTAATACAGTTTCAGCCGTGAAGCCTTTCGTTCCAGCAGGAGAAATGTTTCAAGAAGAAATTAAAAATTCGCAAATGCGTAAAACCATTGCGAGACGTTTATCAGAATCTAAATTTACAGCACCACATTATTATTTAACAATTGAGTTAGATATGGATAATGCGATTGCCTCAAGAAATACAATTAATAGCTTGCCAGAAACTAAAGTATCATTTAACGATATGGTTATTAAGGCTTCTGCAATGGCATTGAAAAAACATCCACAAGTAAATTCTCAATGGAGAGAAGACGCAATGGTAATTAATCATCACGTAAATATTGGCGTAGCTGTTGCTGTTGAAGATGGCTTGATGGTTCCGGTATTAAAATTTACAGATCAAATGAGTTTAACTCAAATTGGTGTAAGTGTAAAAGATTTAGCTGGAAAAGCAAAATCAAAGAAAATTCAACCTGCTGAAATGGAGGGAAGTACTTTTACCATTTCTAACTTAGGAATGTTTGGAATTCAATCATTTACTTCAATTATCAATCAACCCAATTCAGCCATTTTATCTGTTGGAGCCATTGTTGAAAAACCAGTGGTTAAAAAAGGACAAATTGTAGTTGGTAATACGATGACTGTAACTTTAGCTTGCGACCATAGAACGGTTGATGGAGCTACAGGCGCTAAGTTTTTACAAACGTTTAAAGCGTTTATGGAAAATCCAGTTACGATGTTAGCATAAAAAAATATTTTATAATAATGAAATCCTGAAAAATTATTTTTCAGGATTTTTTTTTATATTTACATAAAACAAATACTATTTTGAAAAATATAATAATTACAGGAACTTCTCGCGGAATTGGCTATGAAATGGCTTTACAGTTTGCTAATGCCGGTCATCAAGTTTTAGCTATTTCTCGTAAAACACCTCAAGTTTTAATGGAGCACGAAAACATTACGTGTTTATCAATTGATATTTCAGATGAAAATCAATTGCAACAAGTACACAATTTTGTTTCGAAAACTTGGAAAAAAGTGGATGTGTTAATTCATAATGCTGGGAGTTTACTTCATAAAAATTTCACTGAAATTTCTTCACTAGAATTTCAACATATATACAAAGTAAATGTTTTCGCTGTCGCAGAACTAACTAAAATTTGCATTCCTTTTATGGGAAAAGGAAGCCACGTGGTTACTATAAGTTCAATGGGAGGCATACAAGGGAGTATGAAATTCGCTGGACTTTCTGCTTACAGTTCAAGTAAAGGAGCCGTTATTACCCTATCAGAATTATTAGCTGAGGAATACAAAGAAAGTGAAATTGCATTTAATGTTTTAGCCCTGGGCGCTGTCAATACAGAAATGTTACAAGAAGCTTTTCCAGGATATGAAGCACCGCTTTCTGCCAAAGAAATGGCGGATTATATATTTAATTTTGCCTTAACTGGAAATAAATATTATAATGGAAAAGTACTTCAGGTAAGTGCTTCAACACCTTAAAAGTAGTAACATGATTTCAAATTAAACTATACACCTATGACTAAATTAAACGCCATTCAATTATTTGAAGATAAAAAAGTAAGAACCGTTTGGGATTCTGAACAAGAAAAATGGTTTATTTCTATTATTGATGTAATAGAAGTTTTAACCGAAAGTGAGCGTCCAAGAAAATATTGGAGTGACTTAAAAAAGAAATTAGAAAAAGAAGGAAGTCAGTTGTCCGAAAATATCGGACAACTGAAGATGCAATCATCAGACGGTAAATTTTATAAAACTGATATAGCGGATACAGAACAACTTTTTAGAATTATTCAAACCGTGCCTTCACCAAAAGCTGAACCTATTAAACTTTGGTTAGCTCAAATTGCTTCTGAAAGATTGGATGAAATGCAAGATCCAGAACTTTCAATTGATAGGGCTTTAGAGCAATATCTTCAATTGGGCTATTCAGAAAACTGGATAAATCAACGCTTAAAAAGTATTGAAATCCGTAAAGAATTAACAGATGAATGGAAAAATAGAGGGGTAAAAGAAGGACAACAATTCGCTATTTTAACAGATATTATTTCTAAATCTTGGTCAAATAAAACTACAAAAGAATATAAAATATTAAAAGGACTAAAGAAAGAAAATCTTAGAGACAATATGACAAATACGGAGTTAATTTTAAACATGTTAGCAGAAGCTTCAGTAAAAGATATTTCACAGTCTGTAAATCCTGAAACTTTTGAAGAAAACAAAATCGTAGCTGCTCAAGGTGGAAATGTAGCAAATGTAGCAAGGAAAGAATTAGAAGCAAAAACAGGAAAAAAAGTAATTACGGCTTCTAATGCAAAAGCACTTTTAAATAGTAAAAATAGCGATACCAATTAAATGTCAAACGTTTTACAAAAATATTTACCAGAACATGCTGTAGCACCCGTTTTCGAATTGATTAAGCAAAATCACGTGCATTTGAAAATAGTAAATGAACGAAATACGCGTCACGGCGATTATCGTAGACATCCAGACGGGTTTCATCAAATCACGGTCAATGCCAATTTGAATAAATACCGATTTTTAATGACGTTAATTCATGAAATTGCTCATTTGGTTGCCTTTGAAAAATATGGTAGAAACATTTTACCTCATGGAACGGAATGGAAAATTACGTTTCAGCATTTAATGATTCCGTTTATTCGTCCAGAAATTTTTCCTCATCAAATATTGCCTTTAATGGCAAGACATTTCAGAAATCCCAAAGCAAGTTCAGATACGGATGCTACTTTGTCATTAGCTTTAAAGCAATTTGATGAAAGAAATACAGAGCATAATTATATTTTTGAAATTCCGTTTGGTAGTACCTTTCGTATTAAAAATGGAAAAGTTTTTAAAAAAATTGCTTTACGTGTAAAACGATACGAATGTTTAGAAATAAGCTCAGGAAGATTATTCTTATTTCAACCTAATGCAGAAGTTGAGGTCATTTCAAATTAATTATACTATTAAATTTAAAAAAAAAGCTTCAGAATTTTCTGAAGCTTTTTTGTATGTATATAAAAGGTTACTCTTTTTTTGTAGTCGTTTTTTTAGGAGTAGCATCTTTTGTTGTTGTCTTTTTTGCTGGAGCTTTTTTAGCTGGAGCTTTCTTTGGAGCTGCTTTTATTGATGTTTTCTCAGTTGTTTTTTCAACTTTATCTTTCGCTGCTACTTTTTTTGCAGGTGCTTTTTTAACGGCAGCTTTTTTAACAGGAACTTTTTTAACTATTGGCTTTTCTTCAATTACTTCAGAAGCTTTTTCCAATTTTGGTTCAGCGATTTCTGATTTTTTTACAGTTGTATTTTCTTCAGTTTGTTTAGCTTTTCCAAATAATGAGCTAAAAAAATTTAATAATCCCATAATAATTTAGTTTTAAGTTTGTTCAAAGATAAGTAATTGGAAATCAATACACAAAATATTATTTTAACAAATTGTAAAATTGTTTTGAATTCGTATTCAAACTTTTACAATAAAACCAAAGTTCTCTCTTTCTCAATCGTTATCAATTTTCTATATTTGTAAAAAACAGTTTTATGTTATCATTAAATGTAAAAAACGAAACCTCAAGATTACGGACTGTAGTACTTGGAACTGCTATAAGTAATGGACCAACACCTTCAGTTGAAGAAGCTTATGATCCAAAATCATTAGAGCACATAAAAGCAGGAACCTATCCAATTGAAGCAGATATGGTTACTGAAATGGAAGCTTTTAATGCTGTTTTTCAAAAATATGATGTAGAAGTTTATCGACCAGAAATTATTGAAAATTATAACCAAATTTTTTCAAGAGATATTGGTTTTGTTATTGATGACATTTTTATTAAAGCGAATATTTTACCAGATAGAGAACGAGAATTAGATGCCATTCAATACATAATAGATAAAATAGATCCAAATAAAGTGGTTCGTCCACCAGAAAATGTTCATATAGAAGGTGGCGATGTAATGCCTTGGAATGACTACATTTTTATTGGTACTTATAAAGGTTCAGATTATAAAGATTACATTACGGCAAGAACAAATATGGAAGGAGTAGCTTACATTCAAAATTTGTTTCCAAATAAAATAGTTAAAGCTTTCGATTTGGTAAAATCTAAAATTGAACCGAGGGATAATGCGTTACATTTAGACTGTTGTTTTCAGCCAATCGGAACAAATAAAGGAATAATTTACAAAAGCGGTTTTCGTGAAGAAGCGGATTATATGTTTCTTGTAAATTTGTTTGGTAAAGATAATTTGTTTCATATCGAAAGAGAGGAAATGTATCATATGAACTCAAATATTTTTTCAATAGCTCCAGATGTAATTGTATCTGAGAAAAATTTCACAAGATTAAATACTTGGTTACGCCAAAACGGTTTTACAGTAGAAGAAATTCCTTATGCCGAAATTTCAAAACAAGAAGGACTGCTAAGATGTTCTACTTTACCATTAATTAGAGATTAAATTAATTTGTTTCAAGTTTCACGTAATAATACCTGAAACCTGAAACTTTAAACAAAATAAAATGAAACAAACTACCAACACCATATTAATGATTCGTCCCGTGGCGTTTCGTATGAACGAACAAACAGCTGTAAACAATTATTATCAAAAAGTTTTAGATGATTTAACTCCAGAAACGGTAAATTTTAAAGCAGTGCAGGAATTTGATGCCTATGTTGAAAAATTAAAAAGTGTAGGCGTACAAGTAATTGTAATTCAAGATAAAAAAGAACCTGATACACCAGATAGTATTTTTCCAAACAACTGGATTTCTTTTCACGAAACAGGTGATGTAGTTTTATATCCAATGTTTGCCGAAAACAGAAGATTAGAACGTAGAGAAGATATATTGGATGTTTTGGAAGACAAAGGTTTTGAAATAACTGAAATTATGGATTATTCTTCTGCAGAAGAGGATAATGTATATTTAGAAGGAACCGGAAGTTTAATTTTAGACAGAGAATTTAATAAAGCATATTGCGCACTTTCGCCAAGAGCTGACGAAGAATTATTTATCGAATTTTGTGAAGATTTTGATATGTCTCCCATTATTTTTGAAGCCTTCCAAACTGTTAATGGCGAAAGAAAAGCGATATATCATACCAATGTAATGATGTGTATTGCGGAAACGTTTGCCGTAATTTGTGCCGATTGTATAGATGATAAAAAAGAACGCAAAATGGTTTTAGAAAACCTTAAAGCGGACGGTAAAGAAATTATTTTAATCACAGAAGAACAAGTAAATAATTTTGCAGGAAATATGTTACAAGTTCGTGGTGCGGCTGATAAACGTTATTTAGTAATGAGCAATTCCGCTTATCAAAGTTTAACAAAAGCACAAATTGATAAAATCGAAAAACATTGTGAAATTTTACACGCAAGTTTAGATGTTATTGAAGCGTGCGGTGGTGGAAGCGCTCGTTGTATGATGGCTGAGGTTTTCTTACCGAAAGTAGAATAACACAAGCTTTTAATTTTGTATAAACCAAATTCCAGTTAAATTTAATTGGAATTTGGTTTTTTTTTGGAATTTTCTAAATTTAAATTCCTCTAATAATACTTAAAACGGCACTTATTATATATTGAATTCCGATAGCAATGGTTAAAAATCCAATAATTCTGGATATGGCAACAATTCCTGATGAACCTAATATTTTTGCTAAATAATGTGCACTTCGTAATATTAAATAAATTAAAATGGCTACAGCTAAAATAGCTAAACAAGAAAATAATATTTCCGAAGTGGTTATAGAAGCGTCAGATTCTGTTAATTCTTGATAATAGGCAATTAATAGCGAAATAGATCCAGGGCCAGCAAGCATAGGCATTGCTAAAGGAGTAAGCGCAATATTTTGGCGAGTTTCTACTTCTTTCTGAACCTTTTTATTAATTCCTTTATTCTTACTAAAGTTTCCATTTAATAATGAAAATCCCGAACTGGCTATAATAATTCCACCTGCAATTCGTAATGCCGTAATGGTAATTCCGAAAAAAGACAATACATATTGACCTACAAAAAACGAAATAAGTAAAATAACAAATACATTAATTGATGTAATTAATGACGTTTTAGATCGTTCCGAAGCGGAATAGCCTTGTGTTAATCCAACAAAAATAGGCACGGTTCCAATTGGATTTAAAACCGAAAATAAGGCGGCAAATAAATAAATAAAAATGTCCATAGTTTTTTTGCAAATATATTGTGTTATTCAAAGATAGAATTTATAATACAATTATTTAAATGTAAATTAAAAAACATTTTGTAATTTAGTGTGAATAAAATCTCAATAAAATGAAAACATTAGTTTTAGGCGCTACCACAAATAAAGAAAGATATGCTTACAAAGCGATACAAAGTTTAATTAATAAAACCCATCAAGTTGTAGCAATCGGAACCAAAGAAGGTATGGCTTTAGATGTTAAAATTGAGACAACTAAATTTCCATTTACGGGAATTGATACCGTTACGTTATATTTGAATCCAAAGAATCAAGAAGACTATTACGACTATATTATTTCATTAAAACCAAGACGTGTATTATTTAATTCAGGTACTGAAAATCCAGAATTTTATGAAATCTTAAAACAAAATAATATTGAAATTGAAGTGGCTTGTACGTTGGTTTTATTGGCTACAAATCAATATTAGTCGAAAGTCAAAAGTTGTAAATGAAAATCTTAAAGAACAACTCAAACACTTTTTTTACTTATTAAGTATAATCCAATAAAAGTAATTAATCCGTTAACAATAATTAATTCTTCTGCAAATGCATACGGGATTAATTTTGGAGATTCCGCATCAATTCCAGAATTCATACTAATTAAAAAAGTTATAGCTGGCGATAACAAACAAATAAAAGGCACCAATTTGTCTTTTACAGAACGGTTTTTAACTAAAATTCCAAAAGCAAATAAACCTAAAAGCGGTCCGTATGTGTACGACGCAACTTTGAATATTAGTTTTACAACTGATTGATTGGTTAATGAATTAAAAATTAAAATCACCAAAAATATTGCCAATGAAAATCCAATATGCACAAGATGTCTTGTTTTTACCGTGTTTTTTGTTTCCTCTTTTTTCTCCATTCCTAAAAAATCAATACAAAATGAAGTAGTTAATGCAGTTAAAGCGGAATCTGTTGTTGCAAAAGTAGCAGCGGTTAATCCTAATAAAAACACAACTGCTGGTACTAAAGCAAAATGATTGAATGCTATTTCAGGAAATAATAAATCTGTTCTTACTGCACCATCTAACACCGGTACTGGGATGTTGTTTTTTGTTGCGAATAAGTACAATAGTGCTCCCACACTCAAGAAAAATAAATTAATGATTATAAAAATTCCTGTAAACGTAAACATATTTTTTTGCGCTTCTTTGATATTCTTACAGCTTAAATTTTTCTGCATTAAATCTTGATCTAATCCCACCATTGCGATGGTAACAAAAATCCCACCTAAAATTTGTTTTACAAAATGTTGCCCTGAACCTATAAAATCTTCAAAAAAGAAAATTTTAGAATATTTTGAATCATTAATTTTTGTAATGGCTTCACTAAATCCAAAATCTAAACTGTCACAAACAAAATATATAGTAAAAAACACAGAACTTACTAAAAATACAGTTTGTAAAGTATCTGTAATAATAATTGTTTTCAATCCGCCTTTATAAGTATACGCAAAAATTAGTCCTAAACTTATCAAAACAGTCGCCCAAAATGGGATGCCATAGGTGTTAAAAACAAAATTTTGTAACACTAAAACCACTAAATACAATCTAAAGGCAGAACCAATTGTTCTGCTTAATAAAAATATAAAAGAAGCGGTTTTATAACTAAAATAGCCCAATCGTTGTTCTATATATGTGTAAATTGATGTTAAATTAAGTTTGTAATATAATGGTAATAATACGGTAGCTACAATAATAAAACCAATTGCATTACCTAAAATAAATTGAAAGTATGCAAACTGATTGGCTTCTACAGCGCCAGGAACTGAAATAAAAGTAACACCTGAAAGCGCTGTTCCAATCATACCAAAAGCTACTAAATACCAAGGTGATTTACTATTTGCTTTAAAAAAAGTATCGTTGCTACTGCCGGATTTTTTGTTCATGAAATAGGAAATTCCAAACAAAACAATGAAATACGAAACAAAAAATAGTAGAATTGTAATTGGTTGCATAATTTTTTTTTACAAAAATAACAGAATAATGTATATTAGTGGCATATTTGTTTAAATTTGAAAAAAAATAATTAAGATGAAAAATTTATTTACAAGAAAGTTCGTAAGCTTTTTAACTTTTTTTATGGTATGCAGTTCTGCATTTGGTCAAAAATTAGAAAGTAAAGAAAAACTGGCACCTGCAGTTGTTATTTTTATGGATTTTAATAAATCCTTATATGCCAAAAGCGAAGGTAATGCTTATTTTTCTGAAGATCCTAAGGCCGCTTTAGTTGGCATGATTGTTCCAAAAAAATATAGTGTTTTGATGGAGGAAATGAAAAAAGATGGGGCAGAAGGTGTAAAGAATTTACAAAATGGGGAATTTGAAAATGCTGGGCAAAATTACTTTTTCTATTCAGGAAATATTATAGTGGAAAAAACGAAAGAGTTTTTCTTAGAAGTTTTATTGAAAGAATTAGATGCAGACCATTGTGTTGTTGTTACATCTATGTTTCAGCCTGCTCATAAAGAAATTTTTGGTAAAGAAGGAAAACAAGCTATTATTTCTGCACAAATTTTAAATTAGCACAAAATAAAAACGTAAAAAACCTATTTATATTTATGTAAATAGGTTTTTTCTTTTTAATATATTTGCAGAATGGAATTCTCGTCAAAATTATTGGAAAATGCAGTTAATGAAGTAGCAATGTTGCCTGGTATTGGTAAACGAACAGCTATGCGATTGGTGTTGCACTTGCTAAAACAACCAGCAGAACGAACACTTTTATTAACAGATGCAGTAACTAAAATGCGAAATGAGATTATTTATTGTCAAAATTGTCATAATATTTCTGATTTTGCCGTTTGTGAAATTTGCAATAATCCTTCAAGAGACTATTCGATAATTTGCGTGGTTGAAGATGTTAGAGACGTTATGGCAATTGAAAATACTAGAATGTATAAAGGCATTTATCATGTTTTAGGTGGTAAAATATCTCCTATTGAAGGTGTTTCTCCAAGCCAATTAAATATTAATTCTTTGGTAGAAAAAGTGAAGCAACAAAAAGTTTCAGAAATAATTTTTGCGTTGAGCTCCACTATGGAAGGTGATACTACAAATTTTTATATCTTTAAGCAAATTAAACCATTTTCAATAAATGTGTCAACAATTGCAAGAGGTATTTCTGTTGGTGACGAATTAGAATACGCAGATGAAGTTACATTAGGAAGAAGTTTATTGCAAAGAATTCCTTTTGAGAGTTCAATGAAATCTATTTAAGATTTCTTTCAAGTAAAAAAAAACAGTAAAGATAAAGTAAGGTATAAGATGATTAAAAATATTTGTTGTATTGGTGCAGGTTATGTTGGAGGTCCAACTATGGCGGTTATTGCTCAAAAATGTCCACATATTAAAGTAACGGTTGTAGATTTAAATCAAGATAGAATTAACGCTTGGAATAATGAAGACGTAAGTTTATTACCTATTTATGAACCTGGATTAGATGCTGTAGTAAAAGAAGCAAGAGGAAGAAATTTATTTTTTTCAACCGAAGTTGATCAAGCCATTGATGAGGCGGATTTAATTTTTATATCAGTAAATACACCCACAAAAACGTATGGTGTAGGAAAAGGTATGGCAGCAGATTTAAAATATATCGAATTATGTGCCAGACAAATTGCTCGTGTAGCTAAAACAGATAAAATAGTTGTTGAAAAATCAACTTTACCGGTACGAACGGCTCAGGCAATAAAAGATATTTTAGACAATACAGGAAACGGTGTAAATTTTCAAATTTTATCGAATCCTGAGTTTTTAGCAGAAGGCACAGCAATTGAAGATTTGTTTGCTCCAGATAGAGTATTAATTGGTGGAGATACTACAGTTGAAGGTCAAGATGCTATTCGTAAACTGGTTGAGGTGTATGCAAATTGGGTAAACAAAGAGCTTATTTTAACGACAAATGTTTGGTCTTCTGAATTGTCAAAATTAACAGCAAATGCTTTCTTAGCGCAACGCGTTTCTTCTATTAATGCAATGAGTGAATTGTGTGAGAAAACAGGTGCCGATGTAAATGAAGTAGCAAAAGCCATTGGTTTAGACAGTAGAATTGGTTCAAAATTTCTAAAATCATCAGTAGGTTTTGGCGGTTCTTGTTTTCAGAAAGACATTTTAAACTTAGTATATATCGCTAAATCATATGGATTAAATGAAGTTGCCGATTATTGGGAACAAGTAATCATTATGAATGACCATCAAAAGCGTCGTTTTTCAAAAAATATTATTAATACGTTATACAATACCGTTTCGGGTAAAAAAATCGCTTTTTTAGGTTGGGCTTTCAAAAAAGACACAAACGACACTCGTGAATCTGCTTCTATTTATGTAGCAAATGATTTAATTAGTGAACGTGCAAATATTGCTGTTTTTGATCCAAAAGTTGAAGAAAATCAAATTCTTTCGGATTTAAATTATTTAGAATCTCGTTCAGCTGAAGAAAATAAAAAATACATCTCAGTAGAAAATAATGGCTACGATGCATGTAATAACGCGCACGCTATTGCTATCTTAACAGAATGGGATGAGTTTAAAACCTACGATTGGCAAAAAATATATGACAATATGCTAAAACCTGCTTTTGTTTTTGATGGAAGAAATGTATTAAACAAAGCAGAATTGGAAAAAATTGGATTCACTTATCAAGCAATTGGTTCATAAATTATGTTTTTTAATTCCCTTCATTTTGCTATTTTTTTACCAATAATTTTTATTTTATATTGGTTTGTTTTCAATAAAAATAAATCGTGGCAAAATAGTTTATTAATTATTGCAAGTTATTATTTTTACGCTTGTTGGGATTGGCGTTTCCTTTTTTTATTAGTCTTTTCTACTCTTTTAGATTATTTTTCAGGTATTCAAATAGAAAAAAGCAAATCAGTTAAAGAAAGCAAATTCTGGTTTTGGTTAAGTATTATAATCAATTTAGGGTTTCTTGGCGTTTTTAAATATTACAATTTTTTTGCCACTTCATTCACCGAATTACTAAATGGCTTCGGATTTCAAGTAAATCCGTTGTTGATTAAAGTAATTTTACCTGTCGGAATTTCGTTTTATACCTTTCACGGCTTATCATACGTGATTGATATTTATTACAAACGTATAAAAGCCGAAACAAATTTCATCGACTATTCGCTTTTCGTAAGTTACTTTCCTTTATTAGTTGCAGGACCTATTGAAAGAGCTACACACTTATTGCCGCAAGTAAAAGTAAAAAGAGAATTTAATTTCGAAAAAGCCAAAGTAGGCGTCCATCAAATTATTTGGGGATTAGTAAAAAAAGTAGTCATAGCGGATTCTTGTGCCTTGTACGCTAATGAAGTATTTAACCATCAAGAACAAATGAATTCGTTGTCCTTATTATTAGGTGCGATTTATTTTGCTTTTCAAATTTATGGCGATTTTTCAGGATATTCAGATATTGCTTTAGGAACCTCAAAGTTATTTGGAATTGATTTATTGAAAAATTTTAATTTCCCATATTTTTCAAGAGATATCGCCGAGTTTTGGCGACGTTGGCACATTTCATTATCTTCTTGGTTTAGAGATTATTTATACATTCCTTTAGGCGGAAGCAAAGGTGTGAAATGGATGCAGGTGCGTAATACGTTTATTATCTTTTTAGTAAGTGGTTTTTGGCACGGTGCTAATTGGACATTTATCGTATGGGGTTTACTAAATGCCATCTACTTTTTGCCGTTACTATTGCTAAATAAAAACAGAAATAACTTAGAAGACATTCATTTTAAATGGAATTTTGAAGGAGTAAAAACGATTTTACAAATACTTATAACTTTTTCAATGTCCACTTTTGCTTGGATATTTTTTAGAGCAAAATCCATTTCCGTCGCTATTTTGTACATAAAAAACATGTTTACGAATTTAAATTTTGATAGTCAATATTTAAATAATGCTCGTTATGCTCCAGAATTGTTATGGTTAATTGGTGCTTTTGTATTATTTGAATGGTTTAACAAATACAAAATAGAGCCTATTTCTGGTAAATTTGAAAATATAAAATTATTGTTTTGCATTTTAGCCATTTTAGCATTAGGAGTTTTCTCAGATTATAAAGAATTTATTTATTTTCAGTTTTAATGAAACGTTTTTTTAAACTTACAGTTCTTTTTGTATTTATACTTTTTGTAGCTTCATTGTTATTAGATGTGATTTTTACAACAATAATTTCTCAATCATCAGAAAGAAATAAAGTAGAAAACGTGCTGCATTCATTTGGTAAAAAATATGATGTAGTTATTTTGGGAACTTCTCGAGCCAATAATCATTTTGTAACTGATTTGTTTGAAAAGAAAGGACTAAAATCCTTTAATTATGGTATTAGCGGTTCGCATTTATTTGAAACGTCATTGTTGTTAAAACTAATGATGGCAAATAAATTTCAAATTAAGAATCTAATTCTGGAAGCGGATTTAAGTATTTGTAATGAAAAAAGAGACGAAGGAACAACAGCGCGTTTTATGCCTTATATTCATACGAATTCTATTATTAAAGAACATTATAAAAACGAGATAGATTTTAAGCAACTATATTATGTGCCTTTTTACAGATATATAAAATTTGATGCTAAAATTGGTTTTAGAGAAGTATATGAAGTACTTGCTGAAAAACCAACAAATACACTATATAATAAAGGATATTACCCCTTAATCTCAGATAAAAAAGGAAGTATGAAAAATGATATTTCAACATTAAAAGTGATCCGAAATAAATATTACGAAGAAATTAAGAAAATCTGTAAGCAAAATAATATCAATTTAATTGTAGTGATGACACCTATGTGTAAAAACACAAAAGGATTAGATTATTTTGACAACGTAAAAAAACAATATCCAGAAATAAATAATTTTGAAAATACGGTTACAGATGATCGTTATTTTGCATCTTGTGGACATCTAAATAATGAGGGTGCTATTATCTATACAAATCACATTATAAATACATTTTTCAAGTAGTACATTTTTGCGCTTTTTTTCGTTTTTATTTGCTTTCAATTTCTCCAAAAAAATCTAAAATCAGCTTATTTTTTCTTTTTTATTGGTTTTTATACTGATTTTTTTGCTTTCTCTAAAACCCTATTAATCAAGATGGTTAAACCACAATTTGACTGTTTAATACATCTTAATAAAATGTTAATTACTTGATATTCAGAAAAATAATAAAAAATGTTGTATCTTTGCCAAGTTAATTCAATTGGAGTGGTATGATTTATGTCAATCAAACACAATGTAAAAAATGATTTTTTTTTACCCTTTTGAGAAATAAATTTAGATGAGAAAAGACATTTTTTATTTTGGAGTTACCATTGCATTTATTGCCATTATTAGTTCAGGTTTTAAAGCATTTAAAGAGGAATCTGTAACAGGATTTCATATCGATGATTCGGAAGTTTTCGAATATCGAGTACCTTCAAAAGACGAATCGGTAAAGTTGAATTTTTCTATACCTTACACAGGAAATACCTTTATCGGTTTCACACAAGCCTTAGGAGTTAAAGAATCTGCAGGCATTTATACATTGGTTAATCCTTATGGTTACATGGGAAAATACCAATTCGGAAGAAGCACATTAAGACACATTGGTGTTTATAACTTCAAAAACTTCCTTAATAACCCAAACTTACAAGAAGATGCTTTTTATGCTTTATTATGCATAAATAAATGGGAGTTAAGAAAAGAAATTAAAAATTATTCAGGTAGAATAATTAACGGAATCAAAATTACAGAGTCGGGATTACTAGCAGCAGCGCATTTAGCGGGTGCAAGTTCAGTAAAAGCATACCTTAGAAGTAATGGAAAAAATGGTTTCAGAGACGGATTTGGAACTTCTTTGAGGTCTTATATTAAAAGATTTAACGGGTACGATACTTCAAATGTTATCTCCAATAGATTTGCAAAAGTTACAACAAACTAATTTTTTTGAATAATAAAAATACAAGGTCGATTGTGTAAATCGACCTTTTGTTTTTTCCAGTCGTTTACGGTTTTTGTTTTTATAAATTCTGTAGGCAACGTAACATCACATGCAACACACAAATTAGTTTGCGGATGAAGTGTGGTTAAAATATCTTCTAAAAATTTATTATTTCTATACGGTGTTTCCATAAAAAGTTGTGCTTGATTTTTTTCTTGAGACCATCTCTCTAAATTTCTCAAGGCACTTTTCTTTTCGTTTTTATCGATAGGTAAGTAGCCAGTAAAAGCAAAACTTTGACCATTCATGCCACTAGCCATTAATGCTAATAGAATAGAACTTGGTCCAACTAATGGGACTACCTGAATTCCTTTTTCGTGAGCTAATTTTACAATTACAGCGCCTGGATCAGCAATTCCTGGACATCCAGCTTCGCTCATTACACCCATATTTATACCGTTTAATAGCGGTTGAATCATTTCGTAATGCTCGCTAACTTCAGTATGTTTGTTTAAAGACCATAATTGTAAACTAGGTTGCGATTTTTCTGGGCAAATTGCTTTGATACATTTTCTAGCCGTTTTTTCATTCTCAACAATATAATAATCTAATAGCTCAATACATCTTTTAATAGTTTGTGGCAAAACGTCGTTAGGATCTACTGAAACTTCACCAGGATTTGATAAAGTACAAGGTATTAAATATAATTTACCATATGTTGAGGTTGTATTCATCGTATATTTTTTAGTGTAGAAATTGCGTCTAGTTAAAAACTAATTTGATTTAATTTTTGAAGCTATTATCCTACATACTTCATCTAATAAATGAAATACATGTTCAAAATCTTCCATTTCACCATAGTAGGGATCTGGAACTTCCAAATCACTTGTTGGCTCTATTTCATTCAAAATTATTTTAACTTTTTGTTTGGATGTCTCATTAGGTGCTATCGCAATTACATTTTTGTAATTAGAAGTGTCCATTACATAAATATAATCAAAAGTATCAAAATCAGATTTTGATAGTTGTCTGCATTTTTGTTGGCTAATATCAATTCCGAATTTCTTCGCAGTTGCTATAGAACGTTTGTCTGGCGCCGTTCCAACATGATAGTTTGCTGTCCCAGCACTATCTACAATACATTTATTTCTGGGAAGTTTTGATTGTAAAACACCTTCTGCTAATGGCGAGCGGCAAATATTACCCAAACAAACCATTAAAACCTTGGTAGGCATTTTAAATACTCAGCTTTTTGTTAATGTCTTCCACAAACTTTTTAAATTGTTTGTCGGTAGCCACTAAATTGTCAACTGTTTTTACAGCATGTAATACGGTTGCATGGTCTCTATCACCAATTTGCGAACCAATATTTGCCAATGATGCTTTTGTGAATTTCTTAGAAAAATACATAGCTAATTGACGCGCTTGAACAATGTGACGCTTTCTGGTTTTAGATTTTAAAGTTTCTGTATCCAATTGGAAATAATCAGAAACTACTTTTTGGATGTAGTCAATAGAAATTTCACGTTTGATATTTTTTACAAACTTCTCAACAACTTGCTTAGCTAATTCAATGTTAATCTCACGTTTGTTGAATGAAGACTGCGCAATTAATGAAATAATAGCCCCTTCTAATTCTCTAACGTTTGATTTTATGTGTTTTGCAACGTATTCTAAAATTTCATCTGGCATTTCAACACCATCTCTGTATAAGATATTTCTTAAGATAGAAATTCTTGTTTCGTAATCTGGTTGGTGTAATTCAGCAGACAATCCCCATTTGAAACGAGATAATAAGCGTTGCTCAATATCTTGCATATCCACAGGTGCTTTGTCTGAAGTTAAAATAACCTGTTTTCCGTTTTGGTGTAAATAATTGAAAATATGGAAAAACACATCTTGTGTTCCTGCTTTTCCAGATAAAAACTGAACATCATCAATAATTAATACATCAATAAGTTGATAGAAGTGAATGAAATCATTTCTGGTATTTTTCTTAACAGATTCGATATATTGCTGGGTGAAAATTTCAGCAGAAATATATAAAACTGTTTTCTCAGGGAATTTATCTTTAATTTCAACACCAATTGCATGTGCTAGGTGTGTTTTACCTAATCCAACACCACCAAAAATCAATAATGGGTTAAATGAAGTACCACCTGGTTTATTAGCAACTGCCATACCTGCACTTCTTGATAATCGGTTAGAATCTCCTTCTAAAAAATTATCAAAACTGTAATTGGCATTTAATTGAGATTCGATTTTTACATTTCTAATACCTGGAATAATAAACGGATTTTTCAATTCCGGATTTTTATTCACAATCGGCACATCAATTTCTTGTGTTTTGACTGAACTACGGTAAGTACTTGGAATTTGCTCAGTAAATGGAAGTTTATTGCCAGAAGTGTTTTCCATTTTAATTTTATACACTAGCTTTGCTTGGTTTCCAAGTTCTTTAGTTAAAGCGGTTTTTAATATAATTACATAATGTTCTTCAAGCCACTCGTAAAAAAATTTACTAGGAACTTGAATATGCAATGCATTGTCTTCTGACAGGCTAATTGCTACAATTGGTTCAAACCATGTTTTATAGGCTTGTTCCTGTATGTTGTCCTTTATAAAGGACAAGCAATTATTCCAAACAGATTTTGCTGCATTAGTCATCATTATTTTGTAATTTTAAAAAATTTTTTAATCTAATTTTTGAGAAAAAAAAGAGTAAATCTTTATTTTTGTGTAGATTTTTATTGGGAGAGCAAATATGTGAACAATTTTAATTAAAAAAAAATCAAATGCTATTGTAATTTAAAAAATATTGTTGTATGTAGTTTTGATTTTTTTTTAATAACTATTTAACATAAAATTTTTAAGCCATAAATATAAATAATAATAATGAAAGAATACGAATTTACAGTACGAGTTAGATATGCAGAAACAGATCAAATGGGTGTAGTATATCATGGAAATTACGCACAATATTTTGAAATGGGTAGAGTAGAATGGCTAAGGAATCTAGGTGTTTCATATAAATGGATGGAAGAAAACGGTGTAATGCTACCTGTAGTTTCTTTAGAAATGAATTATAAAAAACCAGCGCGATATGACGATGTATTACGTGTAAAAACTGTACTAAAAAGTCAAAATTCTGTAAAAATAGAATTTGACTATGAAATTTATAATGAACAGAATGAATTGTTAACAACGGGCTATTCTATGCTTGTTTTTGTAGATATGAAAACAGGTAGGCCAATTGTACCTCCATCATATGTTTCCGATAAAATAAAAAATATTTTATAATGGATTTAACTGAATTTGATCGCTTATTTGATAAGAAAAATTATAAAAGACACCCGTGGGAAATTTCCAGAAAAAAGGTGCTTTTTAAATTATTGTCCGCTTCAGAAATTAAATTTCCAATCAAACGAATTGTCGATATTGGAGGTGGCGATGCTTATATTATTAATGAAATTTTTAAGCACAAATTGGCTGATGAATATTTTACAATTGATACAGCATATTCTCCTGAAATTATAGCGCAATTAAAGGTAAATTATGGAGAAAACTCGATTCATTATGTGCAAAATCTTACCGATTATTTTAATACGTTTCCTACTAAAGAAAATGTACTTTTCTTATGTATGGATGTTTTGGAACATTTAGAAAATGAAGATGAAATCTTACAACATTTGACTCGTAAAAACAATTATTTCTTATTTGCAGTTCCCGCTTTTCAGACTGTTTTCTCGCAGCATGATTTATTATTAGGGCATTATAGAAGATATAATTTGAAACAATTAGAAAAGCTATTGACTAAAAACCAATTTCAAATATCAGATAAAGGATATTATTTTTCATCACTATTATTAGTTAGGTGGATTGAAAGTATCTTTAATAAAAATAAAAAAGCGTCTATTGATAATTGGACAGGTACTACTTTTAAATCAAAATTGTTAGTAGTTATATTGCAACTCGATTTTGCTTTTACTCGAGTAATTCAAAAATTTGGAATTAAAATATATGGGTTATCGTGTTATTGTATTTGTAAAAAATAAAAATTATAGTTCTTCAATCTCAATTTCAAATAAAGCTGTAAAAATAGCAACGATTTCTTCGGCATTTTTTTTCCTTGTTGCGATTTCAATTTCGCAATTCATTTCCATTTTCTGATGAACAATCTGAATATTTTTTTCTTTAATAATTCGCATGACTTTGTTCATGTTTTTATAATCGAAAGTAATTTTAAAATGTTTGTCAATGGTTTTCTCAATAATATTTGCTTCATCTAAAGTAAGTTGAGCCGTAGTTTTATATGCAGAAATTAATCCACCAACACCTAATTTTACGCCACCAAAATAACGAACTACCACTACTAATACATTCGTGATATCAAAGGATTGAATTTGTCCGAAAATAGGCATTCCTGCAGAATTGCTTGGTTCACCATCATCATTAGCTCTAAATTTTATAACTTCTGTACCAATTTGGTAAGCATAACACCAATGCCGTGCCGAAAAATGTTCACCTTTTAAATTTTCTAAATGCGTTTTTACTTCTATTTCTGAAGTTACAGGGAAAGCAAAACCAAAAAACTTGCTGTTTTTTTCTTTGTATAGAATGTTTTCAACCGAAATTTCAATGGTTTTATATGTATCTTTAATTTGGAGATCTTGCAATTTTATACTATTTTTTTATCGAATAAATTGGTTACATCATCTTGTCCTACAAGTATTTGCCAAGTATTAATGCCTAAAGCTTTTGCGGCTTCAATATGTTCTAAGGTATCATCTACAAAAAGCGTCTTTTTTGGAGATAAATTATTTTGCTTTAAAATTAAGTTAAAAACAGCAGCATCTGGTTTTCGCTCTTTAATTTCGTAGGAAAAATAAATTTTATTAAAATGCGCATAAAATTCTCTGGCAAAAGTTAAACCTACTCGGTGTTCAAATTTATCAATATGTGTGGGATTGGTATTGCTTAATAAAAATATATCGTATTTGTTTTGTAGTTTTTCTAAAAACTCCAAACGTTCTAAAGGAAAATCACCAATAATAGCATTCCAAGCTTCTCTAATTTCTACAAGATTGGCATTTGGTAGGTGTTTCTGAATGGTTTCCATAAATTGCAATTCATCTATTTTACCAGTTTCAAATAAAATAGCTGCAGCTTTTAAATCGTCTGTCCAAGCGTTTAAACCTAATTTTTTAAACGCATCAACACTGGCTTGATGGTTCAAGTTTAAAAATACATCTCCTAAATCAAAAATAATGGCTTCAATCATAGTTTAAGTATGTTTTAAGTTGGTTGTTTTTAATTTTTATAGTTTTTTCAGGTATAAAATTAAATTTAGGGCTTTTAACACCTTCTGTAATTTTATTCTCTGCTATAAAAACCCTCGCTTCATCCCATAAATGGTTATCTATAAATTGTTGCAAAGTAAATGTGCCGCCTTCTACAATAACAGATTGAATATTTTTTTCAAATAAATGAGTTAATATATTAGAAATCAAATGAGTATCAAACTGTATGCATTTATAAGCGATATTTATCGAATGTACACAATTTTCTTCTTCTGTAAAAATTATTGTCGGATTTTTTTTATTTTTTACATTAAATCCATCCGGAATTTTATTAGATTTATCAATAATAATTCGAGTGAGATGCTGTCCAAACCAATCTCTGGCATCTAAACTTGGGTTGTCATTTAAAACAGTTGTTGTTCCAACTAAAATGGCTTGTTCTTCTGTACGATATTTGTGCACCAATTGCCTTGAATAGTCGTTTGAGATAGCAAAAGAGGTTTTTGAATTGGGTAAAAAAGGCGCAATAAATCCATCTGCCGTTTCTGCCCATTTTAGAATAATATATGGTCGTTTTTTATTGTGAAATGTAAAAAATCGCTTATTCATTCTCAAACATGCTGCTTCTAAAACGTTCAGTATAACTTCGCAACCGGCTTGTTTTAATTTTTCAATACCTTTTCCGGCAACTTCTGAAAAACTATCGATACAACCAATTACTACTTTCGGAATTTTATGTTCAATAATCAAATTAGCACACGGAGGTGTTTTTCCAAAATGACTACACGGTTCCAAACTCACATAAATGGTGCTTTTGGAGAGTAATTTTTTGTTTTTTACAGAATTAATTGCAAGTACTTCAGCGTGTGGTTCGCCTGCTTTTTTGTGCCAACCTTCACCAATTATTTTTCCATTATATACAATCACGCTTCCTACTAACGGATTAGGATATGTGGTACCTAAACCATTTTTAGCCAATTGCAAACAACGTTTCATGTATATTTCATGCTCAATCATCTTACAAATTTAGTACTTTTACATTTTATATTTACAAATGAACTATATATTAAGAGAAATTGAACCAAAAGACAATCTGAAAATAGCTTCAGTAATTCGAAATGTCTTTGAAGAATTAGACGCTCCAAAAGTAGGAACTGCTTATGCAGATCCGCATTTAAATACTTTATTTGAAGTGTATCAAGATGACACCGAAATTTATTTTGTAGTTGAAAAAGACGAAATTATTTTAGGAGGCTGTGGTATAGGAAAATTAATTGATGTCGAAATTAAAATATGCGAATTACAAAAAATGTATTTAGCAAAAGAGGCTCGTGGAAAAGGAATTGCAAAAGAATTAATGCAAAAATGTTTAACATTTGCCAAACAAGTAGGTTACGATAAATGCTACATTGAAACCTTACCATTTATGAAAGATGCGCAAAAATTATATGTAAAATCAGGATTTACTTATATAGATGGACCTATAGGTGCTACAGGACATAATGCTTGTGATGTGTTTATGATTAAAGATTTGTAAAATATTTAACACAGATTTGCACAAATTTTCACCGATTAATTTGTGGTAATTTGTGTAAATCGGTGTTTAAAAAATATAAAATGAATATTAAAAGTTTAAAAACGCATTTTTTCTCTGAATTGCAAACCATTCAGGAAGATTCAGAAATAGAAAGTTTCTTTTTTATTTTGACGGAATTTCTGCACAATTTAAAGAGAATTGATGTTTCACTTCACCCTGAATTTGAAGTTTCTGAGACAGATTTAGAAAAATGGAAAACCATAATTTCAGAACTTAAAACTGAAAAACCCATTCAATATATAACTGGTGAAGCCTGGTTTTATGGCTTACGATTTGAAGTGAATGAAAACACATTAATTCCAAGACCAGAAACGGAAGAATTAGTTGAGTGGATTGTTGATGGGTTAAAGGTTAAAGGAAAAGGGCAAAGGGTTTTAGATATTGGGACAGGTTCGGGTTGTATTCCAATTGCATTAAAAAAAGAAATTCCGAATGGCCAAGTTTCAGCAATTGATATTTCAGAAAAAGCATTAGAAATTGCTCGAAAAAATGCTTCAGATAATCAAGTGGAAGTAAATTTTATTCAACAAGATATTTTAACATCTCAACATCTCAACATCTCAACATCTCAACCTCTTCTTTTCGATGTTATCGTTTCCAATCCACCATATGTTCGAAATTTGGAAAAACAAGAAATAAAAAGAAATGTTTTAGATTACGAACCGCATTTAGCATTGTTCGTGGATGATTCCGACGCGTTATTATTTTATAGAAAAATTGCCCAATTAGCATTGAAAAGCTTAGCACCAAACGGAAAATTATTTTTTGAAATCAATCAATACTTAGGAAAAGAAACGGTTGAATTAGTAGAACAATTAGGTTTCAAAAACATTGAATTGCGTAAAGATTTTATGGGAAATGACAGAATGATTTGTGCATCCCTCTAAATCCCAAAGGGAGAAAGAAAACTTAAAAGTTTTTGTATCTAATTTTTCTCAATCTTTTCATTCCCCCTTTGGGGGTTAGGGGGCATTACTCATAACGCAACGCCTCAACCGGATCTAACTTAGAAGCTTTAATTGCGGGATATAATCCAGAAATAATAGTCACTATAAACGTGGTTGCAAATGCCGCAATAATAGCAGCCCAAGGCGTAACAAACTCAAAACCGGCAACAGATGCAATTAATGTACCGAGTAACAATCCTAAGATTATTCCAATAATTCCACCAATCTGACTAATAATAAAGGTTTCAGTAAAAAATTGCCAAGCAATAGTACCTCTTTTCGCTCCTAACGATTTTCTAATACCGATTTCTCGTGTTCTTTCGGAAACGGAAACTAACATAATATTCATCAAGGCTATTGTTGATCCAAATATGGTAATAGCACCAATTGCTACAGCAGCAATGTTAATTATCGCAATATTTTCACCTAATTTTTGAATTAAATCGTCACTGCGTTTGATTCCAAAATTAGCTTTTTCAACCGGATTTAATTTTCTTACACGACGCATTGTTAATGTTGCATTATCAACAGATTCGTTTAATAATTGCTTGTTGTTAATTTTTACGGCTATATCATAATTTATATTAGGTTGCGAAAAAATGGAACGTCCAATTTGTATTGGAACGATAATTCGTAAGTCTTGATTGTTTCCAAAAGTAGCTCCTTTTCCTTTCAATAATCCAATTACTTTAAATTTAGCACCTCTAACAGAAATGGTTTTGTCAATTGGATTGACACCTTCAAACAGGCCATCTTTGAAATTTGCACCAACAACACACACGTAATTATTATTATCTACGTCAAAAGAATTGAAATTTCGACCTGATTCCAATTCAAAACCATTATTTGGAATAAAATTTTCGTCAGCACCTAACACAGTAATTTCTGGATCCGTTTTTTTATTGTCAAATTTTACTTCTGCATTCGCTGATGCTGTAAATGAAAGCGATGTAGCTGTAAAAGGAAATTCAAATTTATCTTTAAAGGCTTTAGCTTGCGGATAGCTAATGATTGGATTTATTTTTTGATCACCATCATTTCGGTTAATTTGTTCTGAAAAATCATATTGACTTATAGAAAACGTATTGGCACCCATAGAAGCGAAATTCCCAAATAAATTATTTTCTAAAGCTTTGGTTAAGGTCAAAATTCCTACCAAAAAAGTAATCCCAATAACAATGATAAACACTGTTAAAAAGGTACGTAATGCCTGACTTCTAATAGAATCAATAGCGATTTTTGTATTTTCTTTAAATAATCCAACCATATCTATTTGACTACATTTTGTTTTAAATGTTACACGATTTTTGAAAAGAATATAAAAAATAGAGTATAGAAAATAGAATATAGAGAATAGATTATGACTTTTGGGAACACAGATTGAACAGATTTTATAAAATATAAAAATTTCTCAAATCTGTGTTGTCACAATTCACAATTCACAATTCATAATTGCCATTGATTTTTGTCATTGATTTTTGCGAATCCATTTAAAAGTCAGATATTTGTACTCTATTAGATATACATTATACAATTTTTCAATATACAATCATAAAAATGGCATCAAAACCAAGTATTCCTAAAGGAACTCGCGATTTTTCATCTACAGAAGTAGCTAAACGGAATTATATATTTTCTATTATTAAATCTAATTTTGAACAGTTTGGTTTTCAACCTATTGAAACTCCTTCTTTTGAAAATTCGGATACTTTAATGGGAAAATATGGTGAAGAAGGCGATAGACTGATTTTTAAAATATTGAATTCAGGTGAGTATTTAGATAAAGTTTCGGAAGAAGATTTAACGGCTAAAAATAGTAGAAAAATTACCGGTCAAATCTCAGAAAAAGCGTTGCGATACGACTTAACCGTGCCTTTTGCTCGTTATGTTGTGCAACATCAAAACGAATTAGAGTTTCCTTTTAAAAGATATCAAATCCAGCCTGTTTGGCGTGCAGACCGACCACAAAAAGGACGTTTTAGAGAATTTTTTCAATGCGATGCCGATGTTGTAGGGAGCAATTCACTATGGCAAGAAGTGGAATTTGTACAATTGTACGATACCATTTTTACTGCTTTAGGTTTAAAAGGTGTACACATTAAAATTAACAACCGTAAAATATTATCTGGAATTGCTGATGTAATTGGCGCTTCTGATAAATTAATTGATTTTACCGTAGCATTAGATAAATTAGATAAAATTGGAGAAGACGGCGTAAAAAAAGAAATGCTTGAAAAAGGAATTTCTGAAGCTGCTATTCAAAAAGTACAACCGCTTTTCAATTTTACAGGAACCATTCCAGAAAAAATTGAAAAATTAGCTACACTTTTAGCCTCTTCAAATGAAGGCTTAAAAGGTGTTGAAGAATTGAAATTCATCTGTAATGCTATTAATGAATTAGGTTTAAAATCGGCAAATTTAGACGTCGATGTTACTTTAGCTCGTGGTTTAAACTACTACACTGGTGCCATATACGAAGTAGGCGCTCCAACGGGTGTTGCTATGGGTTCGATTGGTGGTGGTGGTCGTTACGATGATTTAACTGGTATTTTCGGATTAAAAAATATGAGCGGTGTTGGAATTTCTTTCGGATTGGATCGAATTTATTTGGTTTTAGAAGAATTAGGTTTGTTTCCAGAGACAGTATCCACAACTTCAAAAGCGCTATTTATAAATTTTGGTGAAGCTGAAACGTTATTTTCATTAAAAGCCATTTCGGAACTTAGACAAAATAATATTAAGGTAGAAATGTATCCTGATGCAGCTAAAATGGCAAAACAGTTTCAATTTGCTGAGAAAAAAGGGATTCAATTTGCGGTTTTAGTAGGTGAAGAAGAAATCAAACAAAATCAATATAAAATTAAAAATTTGATTTCAGGAGAACAAGAAACGGTTTCGTTAGCCCAATTAATAGAAAAATTAAAATAAAATATTACGCAAAGACACACAAAGACACACAAAGATTCACAAAATTATTTTTTGTATTCTGTGTAACTCTGCGAACCTCTGCGAACCTCTGTGTAACAAAATGAAAAAATACATTAAAGAATTCAAATACAATTTCAATTTAGCGTTACCTGTAATTTTAGGTATGGTTGGTCATACGTTAGTTGGAGTAGTAGATAATATTTTTGTAGGACAATTGGGTTCTACAGAATTAGCGGCGGTTTCTTTAGGAAATAGTTTCGTGTTTATTGGAATGTCTATTGGAATTGGATTTTCTACAGCCATTACGCCAATTATAGCAGAATTCGATAGCACAAAAGATAGAGAAGGCGGAAGAACTGCTTTTCAAAACGGATTAATTTTATGCACCATTTTAGGTTTTGGATTGTTCTTTTTGTTGTTTTTTGCCAAACCATTGTTGTCATATATGAACCAACCCGCAGATGTAGTAAAATTAGCCAAACCTTTCTTAGATATTGTGGGTTTCTCATTGGTGCCTCTTGTGATTTTTCAAGCATACAAACAGTTTGCAGATGGAATGAGTGAAACCAAATATTCTATGTATGCTACAATTTACGGTAATATTATTAATGTAGTAATTAATGCTTTATTGGTTTTTGGATTGTTTATGTTTCCAAAAATGGGAATTGTTGGCTCTGCGATTGGAACATTAATCGCACGTGTTTTTATGGTCATTTATATGCACTATATTCTTTCTAAAAACGAAAAATTCAAATCCTTTTTTAAGAATTTTGGTTGGCAATCTTTTCAAAAAAGCGTTTCAGATAAAATTATTAAGTTGGGTATTCCTTCTTCCTTACAAATGTTTTTTGAGGTCGCTTTATTTACCGGCGCCATTTGGTTGTGCGGTATGATTGGAACTACCAGTCAGGCAGCCAATCAGATTGCTTTAAGTTTGGCTTCGTTAACCTTTATGTTTGCGATGGGATTAAGTGTTACGGCTATGATTCGAGTAGCCAACCAGAAAGGATTGAATGATTATAAAAAACTAAATACGGTAGCGCATTCTATTTTTTTAATGGCTATTATTTTAGAAATTATTTTTGCAGTGGTTTTTATGTTAGGAAGTCAAATTTTTCCTTCGTTTTTTGTAAACTCAGAAATGGCATTAAATGCATCTGAAATAAAAGAAGTACTTTCAGTTTCGTCAAAATTATTAATTATTGCTGCTTTTTTCCAAATTTCAGATGGTATTCAAGTGGTAGTTTTAGGAGCATTAAGAGGCTTGCAAGATGTAAAAGTACCTATGTATTTAACCTTTGTGGCGTATTGGATTATTGGTTTTCCAATATCTATTTATTTAGGATTATATACTTCATTGAAAGCGGAAGGCGTTTGGATTGGTTTATTAGCCGGATTAACAGCTGCCGCATTGATGCTTTACCTACGATTTAGGTTTCTATTAAAATTACATAGATAAAAGATAAAAGATAAAAGAGGAATGACAAAAGATTTGTACTTTTGAAAATTCAAAATTTATAATTTACAATTCAAAATTTAAAACATGGAATTACCAAAATTTGTAATAGGGGACAACACTGATTTTCCTGATGATATTTTTGTCATTCATTTAGAATATCCAAGATTTTTCATCAATCTAAAAGATGATTCTGTAGAATTTTTAGAAGATGTTGAAGAAGAAGATCAAACGGAATTAGAAGCTGAAATGGAACATTTAATTACACTAGCTGGCGAATTTTATGACCGAGAAATGGAACGTTACGAAAAAGCATAAAAAAAAACCGATAGTTTATCTATCGGTTTTTTTGTTTTAATCTCACTTAATTTTTTTCAATATATTTTTTCAAATTATTTAAAATCATTTGCCACCCTTCTTGTTGCAGATTTTCTGGATTCTCATTTTCTGGATCAAATTTTTCAATTATTTCAATCCCATTTTCAATTTCTGTAAAAGTGATTAAAATTTTTCTTTCATCAGCTAAAACATAGTTTATTTTAGAAAAAGGTTCAATTTCTGTATATATTCCAGTAAAATTGAAACCCGATTCTCCATCTTTTGCTTCCATTCTATAAGTAAACGATTTACCGACTTCTAATTGGTTTTCTGCTTTCGGACAATGCCAATCTTCGCCGGCAAAATTCCAATTTATAACGTGTTTTGGATTGGTGAAAAATTCCCAAACTTCTGCTACTGTTTTGTTTTTGATAGTTGTACTAACGGTTGTCATAATCTTATTATTTTAAATTCATTTATAAACACAGATTTCAGAAAATCTAAATATCTAAGAAGTCTAATACGTCTAACTTAAGAACTGCAGCTTAACATAGAACTTCCAATTTTTTGTCTTGCCCAATCGGGTCTTTTTGCAAACCATTTTTCAAATTCGGGTTGTTCCTCATAGGGATGCAAAAGAAGTTTGTACAATTCGTTTAGTAACGAATAATCTTCTTTTTCTGCCAATTCAATCGCCATTTGTGCCATATAATTACGTAAAACAAATTTCGGATTCACCGAATTTTGAAGTGTTTTTCGTTCGTTATCTGAAAGTATTTCTTTATTTAAAAGTGTTACATAATGTGCAAACCAAAAATGCCAAGTTTCTAAAATAATGTCTGTAACCTCTTCAGGTTTGTAAAACGCAGCGGTAATTTTTACCACACAATCTTCACTTGTATCTGTTTTTTCAATCTGATTTAGATTTCTAAAGAAAATCGTATAATCTGTTTCTGTTTGTTCTAAATTATATAGCAATTGTTGAATCAGCTTTTCGTTTTCGTCATTTTTGGATGTAATACCCAATTTTTTCAACATCATTTCTAAAAAATCTTCATCGTATTTTTTGGCGTAATCATTTAGAATTTCTTCCAAAGGTGCTGCGTCTTCAATTAACGGATATAAGGCATTTGCCAATTGATATAAATTCCATAAAGCAATATTAGATTGGTTGCCAAATCGGTATCTTTTTCCTGCTGCATCTGTTGTATTGGGTGTCCAATTCGGATTGTAATCTTCAAGCCACCCATAAGGTCCGTAATCAATGGTGATGCCGTGAATACTCATATTATCTGTATTCATTACACCATGTACAAAACCCACACGTTGCCAATGAAGTAGTAATTCTCTTGTTTTTTCGGCAACAATTTTAAAAAATGCAATGTATTTTTCTTTTCCCGCTGTATTAATTTCAGGATAATAATTTGTAATCGTATAATCAGCAAGTAATTTTAAATTCGGAATGTCATTTTGTGAGGCAAACAATTCAAAACACCCAAAACGAATAAAACTTGGCGCTATTCTGCAAACAATTGCCCCTTTTTCTACTGCCGCATTTCCATCGTACATGACGTCTCGAACCACTTCATCTCCAGTGGAAACTATAGATAAAGAACGTGTTGTTGGCACACCCAAATGAAACATAGCTTCGCTGCATAAATGTTCACGAATAGAAGACCGCAACACTGCCAAACCATCTGCTCGTCTGGAATATGGAGTAGGACCTGCGCCTTTTAATTGTAATGTAAATAACTGATTATTATGTTCAATTTCACCAAGTACAATAGCTCTACCATCGCCTAATTGTCCTGACCAATTTCCAAATTGATGACCAGCATAATTCATAGCAAAAGGTTTGGCATTTGCTATAATTTTGGCACCAGATATTAAATTTAAAAACGCCTCTGAAGCAACAAAATCATCCGAAAAACCAATTAAATTCTGAACTTCTTTGGAAAGATGAATCAATTTTGGACGACTTGGTATTTTCGGTTTTACATATGAAAAAGCGGCATTATTTACTTGACGTGTAAAGTTTTCTTCAATAGGATCTGAAGGTAAACTAGTCGTAAACTTATGTAGAAATTGAATAGACATTAGCTTTAAATAATTCACAAAGTTACAGAATAAAATTTTTAAATATTGTCTATTAAAATGTATATTTGTGTCAAATTTCATAACATGAATGCTATAGCTACAAAATCTAAGTTAGAACTTTATTTTCAGCAGTTTAGAAAAGATATCATCGGTATTAATCAATCGTTTGTTTCGCCTTTTGGAGAACAAAACATTATATATACGGATTGGACGGCAAGCGGTAGATTGTATCGACCAATTGAAGAAAAACTAATGGATACTTTTGGACCTTTTGTAGCCAATACGCATACAGAAACTTCTATTACAGGAACGGCGATGACGATGGCCTATCATGAAGCCCGTCATATTATAAAACACCACGTAAATGCTACAGATAATGATGTTTTGATTACAGACGGAACTGGAATGACAGGCGTTGTAAATAAATTACAGCGTATTTTAGGTCTTCGAATTCCAGAAAATTTAAAAGAATATACTACCATTCCTAGTGAGTTAAAACCAATTGTGTTTATATCGCACATGGAGCATCATTCTAATCAAACATCTTGGTTAGAAACTATTGCAGACGTGGTAGTGATCCCCGCAGATGATAACGGTTTGTTTTCTATAGATAATTTTACAAAATTAGTACATCAATATAAGGATAGAAGTTTTAAAATTGCTTCTATTACTTCATGCTCTAACGTAACAGGAATAAGAACACCTTATCACGAAGTAGCAAAAATTATGCATCAAAATAATGGTGTTTGCTTTGTTGATTTTGCCTGTTCAGGACCTTATGTGGAAATCAACATGCATCCAGAAGATAAAGAAGCGTATTTAGATGCGATTTTCTTTTCGCCACATAAATTTTTAGGCGGACCTGGTTCTTGTGGTGTGATGATTTTTAACAAAGAACTTTATAAAAATAACATTCCAGATTGTCCTGGTGGTGGAACGGTTTCTTGGACAAACCCATGGGGTGAACACCAATATATTGACAATATTGAAGATAGAGAAGACGGTGGAACGCCTGGTTTTTTACAAGTGATAAAAACGGCGCTTGCTATTCAGTTGAAAGAAAAAATGGGTGTGCAATCTATTTTAGAAAGAGAACACGAATTAGTTGATTATATTTTTGAACGATTAGCACCAATTGAAAACATACATATTTTAGCCGCAGAGCATTCGGATAGGTTAGGGGTAATTTCATTTTACATTACCGATTTACATTTTAATTTAGGTGTAAAATTATTAAACGATAAATTCGGAATTCAAGTTCGTGGTGGTTGTAGTTGTGCCGGAACATATGGGCATTATTTGCTAAATGTAAACCAAGAAACCTCAAATTCTATTACTTGCAGTATAAATGAAGGCGATTTAACCAACAAACCAGGTTGGATTAGAATGTCAATTCATCCTACAACTACGTCAGAAGAAATTCAGTTGGTTTGTGATGCGATTATTGATGTTGCAGAAAACTTCACCTCTTGGCAAGAAGATTATATTTATAATCCTACTAAAAACGATTTCAATCATAAAGACGATACCAAGCCAGAAGTAGCTATGGTGAAAAGTTGGTTTCTATAAACACATAGGAACATAGGAAAAAATAAAATAGTTTGAGCAGCTTCGCTAAATAAAGAAAACATAGACAGGCTTAGTTTTTACTTTATTACTTTTTACTTTTGCCTTTAACCCAAAACCCTTCACCTTTAACCCAAATCACCTCATATGCTTCCAACGTTTATGCGTCCACAAGTAAAATTCTGGTGCGTCATAAATTTGTTGTTCTACTAATTTTAGGAAATTATCGGTGATTTCGTAATTTGGAAAATCTTTTGCATTTCCATCGGAAAGTACTTCAAAACTTGCTTCGTAATATCCCCGTTTTAGTTTCTTAGTTTTTAAGAATATCACATTCATATCGTATTTTTTGGCTAACATTTCGCCACCGGTATGCACAGGAACTTCAATTCCCATAAATTTTTGCCAGTGGTGAGTAGTGCTTAATTTTGGCGATTGGTCACTTACTAAACCATATACGCTAAATGTTTTGTTTCTAAAATTTGAGGCCATTGTAGGAATGGTTTCTTTGCTATCTATTAATTGGCTTTTAAATTTAGAACGAATTTTTCGGACTAATGTATCAAAATATGGATTGGCTAATTTTTTATACACACCATAACCCTTAAAGTGAATATGATAATTCATAGAAACTGCCCATTCATAACTCGCATAATGCGCACATAACAAAGCAATACTTTTTTCTTTTTTTTCTAATTCATAATACACTTCCATATTTGAAAAGGTGTAGCGTTTTTCAATTTCTTTTTTTGAAATAGATAATGTTTTTATCATTTCAAGAAACAAATCGCACAAATGAGCATAGAATTTTTTCTCAATATTCGTTCTTTCTTTTTCAGATAGATGCGGAAGTGCTAAGGCGATATTACCACGAACCACTCTTTTTCGATATTTAAAAATGCGATATATTAGAAAGTATACACAGTCAGATAATAAGTACAATACAGGAAAAGGTAGTATAGAGATTATCCAAATGAAAGGGTAAATGATAAGATATAATAGAAATTGCATGAATGTTTTTTTTACAAATATACATGTTTTGTTATTTCTTAGAAAATTATGGCAAAATATGTTTTTAGTATAGATTTTTCAATATTTATAGTACCTTTAGCTTCATTAAATTATTAGATATGTATTCTGTTTCAACCATTATTATTGCTATTACAGCTTTGGCTACATTTATGGGTTTGTCCAATGTTGCTTTTTTTGAACGTTTTAAATTCAGTATTTCAAAAATTAAATCAGGCGAACAATTTCGTATGATTACATCCGGTTTTTTACATGCCGATTGGTTTCATTTTGCGTTTAATATGTATAGTTTTTGGAGTTTCGCCAATTTCTTAACTCAAGAATTTAGCACCACAAATTTTCTACTTATTTATTTTGGAAGTATGTTAATTGGTAGTGTATTAACCTATTACATACATAAAAATGAACCCTATTATTCTGCAATTGGGGCTTCGGGTGCGGTGACAGGAATTATTTATTGTGCCATTTTATTATATCCAGAAATTGAGTTAAGAATGTTTTTTGCCATTCCTATTCCGGGATATATTTTTGCTTTTTTGTATTTGGGATATTCCGTTTATGGTATGAAAGGAAGAAATGATAACATTGGGCATACCGCACATTTAGGTGGTGCTATTGGTGGTTTACTAATTACATTACTTTTAGTACCAAGTTTGTTTCAATCCCGACTAATTTTTATTGGTATTTTATTAATCCCAATTGCGGTTTTAATGTATTTAGTAAAAACAAAAAAAATATAATTGGCATACTTTTTGATTACGAGATACTATCCTAAATATATCAATTATGAAAAAAGTTATTTTACTACTTACAGGATTTATTTCTATGATAGGAATGAGTCAAGAACAAACCAAATTTACGCCACAAATTTCTATTTCTGGTGAAGGAAAAATTTTAGTAACGCCTGACATTGCAGTAATTCAATTGGGTGTGCAGAACAACGGAAAAGACCCGAAAGAAGTCAAACAATTAAATGATGTAACGATTGATAAAGTCATTGCGTACATCAAAAAATTTGGAATTCCGGTTACAGATTATCAAACTACGCAATTAAGTTTGTATAAAAACTACGATTACGAAAAAAAGAAACATTCATACCAAGCCAATCAAACTATTTCGGTGACATTAAAAGACATTTCTAAATACAATGCGTTTATGATGGACGTGATGGAAACAGGCATAAATGTAATAAATGGTGTAGAATTTAAATCTTCAAAAATGGAACTATTTGAATCCCAAGCAAGAAAAAAAGCCATTTTAAACGCTAAGAAAAAAGCAGAAGATTACGTTTCAGTACTGCCAGGACAGAAAGTTGGAAAAGCCATTTCAATTTCTGACAATTCACAAACGAATTATCCGCAACCCGTTTTTATGGCTAAAGGAATGATGGCTGATAGCGAAGCCACCCAGCCAAAAGAAACATTGGCTATTGGTGAAATTGAAATTGTATCCAACGTTTCAGTTTCCTTTGTTTTAGAATAAACAACTTGACATAAAATAGAAAAGCCAGAGTATACTTCTGGCTTTTTATGATCTAAGAATGGCGAGTAGCCATAAACAGCTTTTTAAAGGTTTTATAACGTACCACAGCTACACGAGGTGCAAGGCTTCGTGACTGCATATTTTCTATTTAAGTAAAAAGTTCAATGCGAAACGGCAATTCCACTAAATCCTTGCATCTTGTGTAACAGCTGTTAGCTGTTGTACTTATTTTTCGATTATTAATTTCTTCTTCCAATTTCCCGTTTCCGTTTCCACGTTAACGTAATATATTCCATCGCTTAACTCTAATAAATCAATATTTTTTGTGCTACTACCATTAAAAAGTTTTATTAATCTTCCAAGATTATCATAAATTTTTATTTGCTTTATCAAAGATTCATCTCCTTTTAGTTCGATAATTCCTTTACTGGGATTAGGATAAATTGAATATTTACTATTTTGTATCTCAAAGTTTTCAGTTTCTAAATAGTTTGTTGACGCAGTTGGACCAGCAGAAAAATTATTACATACTGTTTGCGATGATGAATTAAATGTACTGACATTTATTACGTAATTTATATTGTTAGGAACCAAAATTAAAAAATTTTTATTAATTTGATAAACAGGTAAAGTATTATTAAACCAATAACATACATTTAGATTTATTGTATTTCCAACAACCGTATAACTATGACTTAAATATCCAGCTCCGTTATATGTTGTAACTAATAAATTTACATTTATTCCGCCATTGACCGCTGTTGGCATAATTTGATTAATTTGTATCGATTGCCCATTTACCACCGAGATCTTTACAAAAAATAGTAAAAAAAGTAATTTTGTTTTCATAATATTTTATTTTAGTTCTGTTTTTTTTTGTATAACTGCTATCGTTCCGGCGCTTGGCGAGGTTGCGAACTACGGAACTGAATAAAAATTCTTGCGAAAAGTAAACGTGAATTTACTACAAAATTCCCAATTTTACCAAATGCCTGTTAGCAGTAGCTTTTATTTTTAGTAATATTTTTTTGGACATTATCTTGTGTTTTTTTGTCAAAAATCTTAAAATTTATAGCTTTCGAATTTTCTTTTTCAATAATTTGAAGACAATCAAATTTATTCCATAGCTTAGTGTTTTTAATGTAATTTAAACCAGTTATATTTTGTCTATTTATTATAATTTTCCTTTCTATTAAGAATAAATCAAAATACTCCAACTCAATTATTTCTTCATTCATTTTTAAGTTTGAGAGGTATTTTTTTTTCTCTGAGAGCAATTCATATAGCCAAATTAAGGCCGTGATTATAATAAGTTGCGTAAAATTATTTTTTCCATACACTAAATATTTAAAAACTGATGAAATAGCAAAAACTATCAAAAATATGAAGTAATTGTCAAATAAGATTCTGTTCTTCATTTTACGGTTTCATTAAAGTTACTGCTAACTCATTTATATATGATATAAAGTTTCGTATATTCATCCATGTTTGGGTAGATATGCGAATGTTTTGTTTCGCTTTTTATTTAAATCAAATATAATAATTTTTTCTCATAAATCATCAAAGGGGCTTTTAATTTGTTGAATGTTATTACCGAAAATTAAGTATGTTTCAGTAGTAAAATTTGTCTTAATAAAACAGAACTACTTCGTAGATAGTGTATGTGAGTTGTTTTTGGTTTAAACTTTTTAAATATAAAAAAAGCACCTCGTTAGAAGTGCTTTTGTGGGGAGAGCAGGATTCGAACCTGCGAAGTTTTCACAGCAGATTTACAGTCTGCCCTCGTTGGCCGCTTGAGTATCTCCCCAGGCCATTTCGATT
>NZ_JAGNYF010000065.1 GCF_017985075.1 Flavobacterium sp. | reverse complement strand
AATTTTTTTGAGGCGATCAATATATATAAATTATGGCATGTACAAGTTGTTCAACTTCCGATGGTGGTGCACCAAAGGGGTGTAAAAATAATGGGACTTGCGGCACCGATAGCTGCAACAAATTAACAGTTTTCGATTGGTTAGCCAATATGACATTACCAGGCGGTCAAGCACCGTTTGATTGTGTAGAAATACGTTTTAAAAACGGAAGAAAAGAATATTTTAGAAATACCGAAAAACTAACTTTAAGCATAGGTGATGTAGTAGCAACTGAAGCTTCTTCTGGTCACGATGTAGGTTTGGTGTCTTTAACTGGCGAATTAGTCCGTGTTCAAATGAACAAGAAAAACGTCAAAGACAATGCCGAAATTCCTAAAGTATATCGCAAAGCCACTCAAAAAGATATCGATATTTGGCATGGCGTAAGAAATAAAGAAGACGCCATACAAGTTCGTGCCCGTGAAATTGCCATAGCGATTAAACTGGAAATGAAAATTTCGGATATCGAATTTCAAGGCGATGGTTCAAAAGCCACGTTTTATTATACCGCAAATGACCGTGTCGATTTCCGACAATTGATTAAAGAATACGCAAGTGAGTTTAAAATTCGTGTAGAAATGAAACAAGTGGGTTTCCGTCAAGAAGCCGCCCGTTTAGGCGGAATTGGTTCTTGTGGACGTGAATTATGTTGCTCGTCTTGGTTAACCGATTTTAGAAGCGTAAATACTTCTGCAGCACGATACCAACAATTATCGTTAAATCCACAAAAATTAGCTGGGCAATGCGGAAAGCTTAAATGTTGTTTAAATTACGAATTAGATACGTATTTAGACGCGTTAAAAGGCTTGCCAGATATGGACACAAAATTACTTACAGATAAAGGTGATGCCTATTGCCAAAAAATAGATATTTTCAAAAATTTAATGTGGTTTTCGTACGCAAACGCACCAGCGCATTGGCACACGCTAACTGCAGAAAAAGCCAAAGAAATTGTAGCGATTAACAAACAAGGTAAAAAAATCGCACAATTAGAAGACTTTGTAGAAGAAGTTTCAACAGTAAATGTAGAGAAAAAATTCGAAAATGTGGTGGGACAAGATAGTTTAACACGATTTGATCAACCTAAGAGAAAACCAAACAATAACAATAAAAGAAAAAAGAAACCGTTTAAGAAAAATGAACAATAATTTTTTTAAAATACTAAGTCTTTTCTTGCTTTTTATTGTAATTTCTTGCGATAAAAAACAGGTTTTTGATGAATATTATGCGTTTGACGGTACGTGGAAAAAAAATAAAAAAGCCACGTTTACTTTTGAACAAAAAGACACCACAAGCGTGTATAATTTATTTTTAAACGTTAGAAACAATAACGAATATCCGTATAATAATTTGTTTTTAATTGTATCGTTAAACCAGCCAAACGGTAAAGTGGTAGTAGATACTTTAGAATACCAAATGGCAAATCCAGATGGCACTTTATTAGGAACGGGCTTTTCAGACGTGAAAGAAAGTAAACTATGGTTCAAAGAAAATTATAGCTTTGAAAAACCTGGAAAATATACGTTAGAAGTAGAACACGCTGTAAGACAAACAGGAAAAGTACAAGGCGTAAAAGACTTAACCGGCATTACAGATTTAGGATTTAGAATTGAAAAAAGAAAATAAAGAAAAAAATGGCAACTAACAACACCCAAGTCAGTTATTCAGATTACGTTAGAAAATTTTGGAAATTATTCGGCTACACATTTGGTGGCGTATTATTATTTTTTCTTTTAGCATCGTGGGGATTTTTCGGAAAAATGCCTTCATTTGACGAATTAGAAAATCCAGATACCAATATTGCTACAGAAATTATTTCTTCAGACGGCGTAACGTTAGGAAAATTTTATAAAGAAAACAGAACGCCTGTAAAATATCAAGACTTACCAAAGCATTTGGTAGATGCATTAGTAGCTACAGAAGACGAACGTTTTTACGAACATTCTGGTGTAGATGCTAGAGGAACATTAAGAGCCATTTCGAGTTTAGGAAGAAGCGGCGGTGCCAGTACTATTACACAACAGTTGGCAAAAAATTTATTTCACGGCGAAGGGTCGAAATTTTTACCATTTCGTATCATTCAAAAATGTAAAGAATGGATTATTGCTACGAAATTAGAACGTCAATATACCAAGCAAGAAATTATAGCCTTGTATTTAAATAAGGTCGATTTTGTAAATAGCGCAGTAGGAATTCGTTCCGCTTCAAAAATTTATATGAACAAAGAACCAAAAGATTTAACATTAGCAGAAAGCGCTTTGTTTGTGGGGATGCTTAAAAACCCAGCATTGTTCAATCCTACCAAAGAAAAAAGAAAGGAAAAAGTTTTCAAACGTAGAAATACCGTTTTAGACCAAATGGTAAAAAACAAGTATTTATCTGAAGCAAAAGCTGCAGAATTGAAGCGAGTTCCAGTAAAAATAAATTTCAAACCAGAAAGCCACGCAGAAGGAACCGCTACGTATTTTAGAGAATATTTACGTGAAAGTTTAAAACCTATCATTAAAGCCATTGAGGACGAAAAAGGAGAAGAAATTGACCTTTACACCGCTGGTTTAAAAATTTATGTTACAGTTGATTCGCGTATGCAACAATATGCTGAAGAAGCTGTTGAAGAGCATTTATCGAATTTACAACCCGAGTTCAATCGCCGACAAAAAGACAATCCAACGGCGCCATTTTTAGATATTACGCCTGCGGAAACTCAGAAAATAATGAATCAAGCCATGAAAAATTCCGAGAGATGGCGTATTATGAGTATCAACGGAAAATCTGATGCTGAAATTAAACAATCTTTTGAAGTCCCTGCGAAAATGAAAATTTTTACTTGGAAAGGCGAAAGAGATACCATTATGAAACCTAAAGATTCCATTATCTATTACAAACATTTCTTGCAAACCGGAATGATGGCTATGGAACCACAAACGGGTCATGTAAAAGCTTGGGTGGGTGGAATTAATTACAAATATTTTCAATACGACCACGTTGGACAAGGTGCGCGCCAAGTAGGTTCTACTTTTAAACCATTTGTATACGCTACCGCTATTGACAGATTACAAAAATCGCCTTGCGACATGATAATGGATTCGCCATTTACCATTTTAAAAGGAGATAACAACGATAAAGATTGGACACCAAACAATTCAGATGGAAAATACCGTGGATTGGTTTCTATGAAAAAAGCGTTGGCAAACTCAATAAACACGGTTTCGGCACGATTAATTCATGAAGTGGGTGCGCCAGCTGTTGTGGAAATGGCAAAAAATTTAGGAGTAACTTCCAATATACCAAACCGCCCTGCAATTGCTTTGGGTGCGGTAGAAATTACGGTACAAGAAATGGTAGCCGCTTTCAGCACTTTTGCCAATGAAGGGGTATACATTAAACCGCAATTAATCACTAAAATTGAAGATAAAAACGGCGTGGTAATTTATCAGGGCGTGGAAGAATCCCACGACGTGGTAAATAAAGACGTGGCGTATTCGGTTATTAAATTAATGGAAGGTGTTACGGAATCAGGTACGGGTTCTCGTTTGCGTTGGGCAGCTTCGGCGCCATCCAATTTTTTAACGGGTGTGCCTTATAATATTAAAGGACCTGTTGCAGGAAAAACAGGAACTTCTCAAAACAATTCTGATGGCTGGTTTATTGGAATGGTGCCTAATTTAGCCGCCGGAGTTTGGGTGGGTAATGAAGATCGTTCGGCACATTTTGAAAGTACAAATATGGGGCAAGGTGCTACAACTGCTTTACCTATTTACGGAATTTTTATGCGAAAATGCCTGGCGGATAAAACCTTAACTATTTCTCAGGAACCATTTAAAAGACCAGCAAATATGTCTATTAAAGTAGATTGCGTTACCGAATCTCGTCGTTCAGAATCAGATTCTACAGCTACAGATTCCACGGCAGCCCCAATAGATGCACAACCTGATACAGACGGATTAGACGGACTATAATTTATATTATGATTTCAAGAAAAGTAAACAACGTACAAGAAGCACTTGAAGGAATTCAAGATGGACAAACGATAATGCTAGGAGGTTTCGGACTTTGTGGTATTCCCGAAAACAGTATTGCTGAATTAGTAGAAAAAAACATTACCAATTTAACTTGCATTTCAAACAATGCCGGTGTAGACGATTTTGGATTGGGATTATTGTTACAAAAGCGTCAAATTAAGAAAATGATTTCTTCTTATGTAGGAGAAAATGCCGAATTTGAACGCCAAATGCTTTCGGGCGAATTAGATGTAGAACTTACACCGCAAGGAACGTTAGCCGAAAAATGTCGCGCGGCACAAGCCGGAATTCCTGCGTTTTTTACACCAGCTGGTTTCGGAACTGAAGTGGCAGAAGGAAAAGAAACACGAGAATTTAACGGAAAAATGCACGTGATGGAATTGGCTTATAAAGCTGATTTTTCTATCGTAAAAGCTTGGAAAGGTGACGAAGCGGGTAATTTAATTTTCAAAGGAACTGCTCGAAATTTTAATGCTTGTATGGCAGGAGCAGCAAGAATTACTATCGCTGAGGTAGAAGAATTAGTACCAGCCGGAACGTTGAATCCAAACGAAATTCATATCCCAGGAATTATGGTTAACCGTATTTTCCAAGGAGAGAAATTTGAAAAAAGAATTGAGCAAAGAACGGTGAGACAAAAGTAATCAGTGTTCTCCCGATAGCTATCGGGATTAGTGTTCAGTAAAAGAGAGAATTATGTTATCAAAAGAAGATATAGCTAAGCGAATCGCCCAAGAAGTTAAAGACGGGTATTATGTTAATTTAGGAATAGGAATTCCAACTTTAGTTGCGAATTATGTTCGTACGGATATTTCGGTGGAATTTCAATCAGAAAACGGCGTGTTAGGTATGGGGCCGTTCCCTTTTGAAGGAGAAGAAGATGCCGATATTATCAACGCAGGAAAGCAAACGATTACTACTTTGCCAGGAGCTAGTTTCTTTGATTCCGCTTTTAGTTTCGGAATGATTCGTGCTCAAAAAGTAGATTTAACGATTTTAGGCGCAATGGAAGTTTCTGAAAATGGCGATATTGCTAATTGGAAAATTCCAGGAAAAATGGTAAAAGGAATGGGTGGCGCGATGGATTTAGTAGCTTCGGCTGAAAATATTATCGTTGCGATGATGCACGTCAATAAAGCCGGCGAATCGAAAATCTTAAAGAAATGTTCTCTACCCTTAACCGGTGTAGGTTGCGTGAAAAAAGTCGTTACCGAATTAGCGGTTTTAGAAGTTACCTCAAATGGGTTTAAATTGTTAGAACGCGCACCAGGTGTTTCAGTAGAAGACATTATCAAAGCCACAGAAGCGAATTTAATCATTGAAGGAGATATTCCGGAAATGAAATTTTAATTAGTCAATTAGTCAATGTGCCAATTGGTTGTTGCGTAAATAATTTTTAAATTATAAAAATTTTATACTGACCTAACAGGTTTCTAAAACCTGTTAGGTCTTTTCAAAGTAATATGAGAGCAAAAGTAATTCTAAAATCAGGTAAAGAAAAATCCATTCAACGTCGTCATCCTTGGATTTTCAGCGGTGCGGTGTATGGCGTAAGTCGTGAAATTAACGATGGCGAAATGGTAGATGTAGTGGATTCAAAAAACCAACATTTAGGCACAGGCTATTTCAGCGATAAAGGAAGTATTGTGGTGCGTATTTTGACGTTTGGCGAGGAAACTTTCTCTGAATCTTTTTGGAAAGACAAACTACAATCGGCTTGGTATTTACGTACTCAACTATTAGATTTTGAAGTTACTAATGCATTCCGTGTTATTCACGGAGAAGGCGATGGAATTTCGGGGTTAATTATCGATTATTACGATAAAAATTGGGTCATTCAAGCACACTCTACTGGAATTTTTCTTCATATGGAACAAATTGCTGAAGCCATAAAATCGAATTTTTCAGGGTATTGCGAAACTATTTATTGTAAAAGTTCAGGCACGTTACCGAATACAGGAACCGATTATTTCTTATTTGGAACGAACAAAGAAACCGTTGCCAAAGAAAATAGCATTTTGTTTTCTGTAAATTGGGTAGAAGGCCAAAAAACGGGATTCTTTTTAGACCAACGTGAAAACAGAAAATTATTAGGCGAATTCTCAAAAGGTAAAAAAGTACTAAACACGTTTTGTTACACAGGCGGATTTTCCATTTATGCGATGAACGCTGGAGCGGAATTAGTAACTTCGGTAGATATTTCTCAAAAAGCGGTAGATTTAGCCGCCAGTAATATGGAATTGAATTTTCCAAAAGCCAACCATACAGCAGTAGCTGACGACGTGTTTAATTTTATGAAAGAACACACGCAGCAATACGATGTGATTGTTTTAGACCCTCCCGCTTTCGCGAAAAGCATCAAAAGTAAACATACGGCAACACAAGCCTATAAACGTTTAAACATTGCCGGTTTAAAAGCCTTAGCGCCTAACGGCATATTATTTACGTTTTCGTGCTCACAAGTTATTGACGATGTGTTGTTTTACAACACGGTTGCAGCAGCAGCCATAGAAACCGGAAGAAACATCAGAGTATTACATAAATTAGAACAAGGCCCAGATCACCCAACCAATATTTACCACCCAGAAGGGCATTATTTAAAAGGATTGGTGTTGTTTGTGGAGTAGTTTTAGCTGTCAGCTTTTAGCAATTAGCTGTAAGTGGATAGCTGGTGATTTGTCATTCTGAACTTGTTTCAGAATCTCAAAGACTTTAAAGTGTTCCGTGTTCAGTTTTTAGTATTCAGTATTTTACACATTGTTTGTCATTCTGAAAGAATCTTACATTATTTATCCATTAACAATTTCAGTACTGCAATTTGCTCTTTTAATGCTTGTATGGTTTCTTCATACTGCTGAATCAGTTTTTCGGGCATATTTATATGATTTATACCAATATAACCGTCTTGTTTACAGTTGTTAAATACTTGTTTATCATCAAAACCTAAAACTTCCATTGGAGGCACACCAAAAATAGCACTAATTTCATTTAATCTGTTAATGGTTAATTGTGTTTCTCCAGTTTCAATTTTACTATACGCACGAGTAGATAAGCCAAGTTGTTGTGCTACATATTCTTGTGTAAAATTCTTCAATTCACGAATCTGTTTAATCTTAGTTTCGGGTTGTTGTATCATAGTAATAAGAATTAATAGTTCAAAATTAGAATTAATTCATCAAATAAAGAAATTATTTAGTAATTTTTTTTGATGTGATGTGGTAATTTTATAAAAATTAAAAATTTATGAAATCAAGATTAATTATTTTTGTACAATTACTATGTTTTATTAGTTGTACTTCATCTGGTACGGATGACAATTCAAATATTCCCGTGCCTTTACCTGCAACAAATTTATCAGTTGTTAGCGTGTTTACAAATCAAGTTAATTTAACTTGGACAGACAATTCTACAAACGAAACAGGATTTAAAATTGAAAGAAAAACTGGAACTGGTTCTTTTGTTACTGTAGGCTCTGTGAGTACAAATGTTAATACTTATAGTGATATGGGATTAAATCAAAATACAGAATATGTATATAGAGTTTATTCTTATAATTCAGGAGGCGATTCACCTACATATAGTAATGAAGTTATTATTTCAACAACTACACCAATAAATATGATTAGTGTTGCAATTGGTACACAAATATGGCAAAAAAATAATTTAGACGTTGTTACATATAGAGACGGAACACCAATACCTCAAGTAACAGATCCAATACAATGGCAAAATTTAACTACTGGTGCCTGGTGCTATTATGATAATTTAACCCAAAATGGCGTAGAACATGGAAAGTTATATAATTGGTATGCTGTAGCTGGTATATATGACAGCGCCTCTTTGTCTAATCTAACTTTAAGAAAAGAATTGGCTCCAACTGGCTGGCATATAGCTTCTGATGTTGAGTGGTCAACCTTGACAACATTTTTAGGCGGTCTTACAATAGCTGGTGGTAAAATGAAAGAAACCGGAAATTTATTTTGGAGTGGAAGTAATAATGGCGCAACAAATAGTAGCGGTTTTTCTGCACGTGCCAGTGGTCTAAGAGAAATTTCATCTATAGATGGAAGTGTTGGTTATGGTAATAAAGGAAATTATTTTTATTGTTGGTCATCAACAAAATATGGTAATACAAGCGGCAATCCAATTAATGCTTTAGGTAGGCTTTTATCATATGCAAACACACAAATTACTGTAATAAATAGAACTGTTAAAGACGGAAATTCTGTAAGATGTATCAAAGATTAATAAATGTTTATGTTTAATAATAGAAAAACTTCTTCAGAAATAAATAAAGAAATTTTAACAAATCAGTTATGTTTAATACAATATAAAAACACAACTATTTTTGAAAATGATAGTTTGTTTGTGTTATCACCTTCGGTTCAAAATAAACAAAAATGGTTTGATATTAGAGAAGTAAATATTAATAAGATTGACAAGAGTAAAAAAGCTTATTTGATTATTAGATTTTTTAGTCAATTCATTATAATTAATTTATATGAATTTATTGAAAAAATGATTTGTGGTTATGAATCAAATATTACAAAAAACAGTGGTATACATTGGAAATTTGTAATAAAAAATAATTGTATCATAAATAAAAAATCTAAATCTAAAATTATTATTAATATAGTGGATAACCACGAATTAATTTTATAAAAGTTGAGTAAATAAAACAATTAACCCTCTTAAAGTTTAAACTCTAAGAGGGTTTTTCTTTAAAAAAATACTTTTCATCATCAATTTTTAATTTTTCATTAGAAAGAAACAATAACATTATATTTTTTATTATATTGCTTATCAAATCTTTTGCCCTATGAAACGGTTATTTACCTTCTTTAAATGGTTTTTTATAAGCTGTGTTGGCTTCATACTTATCTTGTATGTGTTTGATGTAGATTATTTGCTTCGTGCCGTAAAAACCATTTATTTAAAAGGACACACCACTGCATTTTTAGAAGATTATAAAGAATTTCCAAACCGTACCATTCATAAAGGGACGGCTCAACCTTGGGCGGTTTCTAAGGCATACAATAGCATTCCCGCTACGCACAAATTAAATACGACTCACAAAAACTTACAAACCGTAGCGTTTTTAATAATAAAAAACGATAGCATTTGGCATGAAAGTTATTTTGATGGGTATTCCGCTACGTCTAAAAGTAATTCTTTTTCTATAGCAAAAAGTATCGTTTCGGCTGCTTTAGGTAAAGCCATAATGGAAGGAAAAATTAAAAGTTTAGATCAAAAAGTTACCGATTTTTTCCCAAAATTAAAAGGCAAATATGCCAAAGAAGTTACCGTAGGTGATTTATCATCTATGGCATCTGGGTTAAGTTGGGACGAAAAATACTACAGTCCGTTTTCTATTGTAACTCGTGCGTATTTTGACGACCATTTAAAAGAGGTTATTTTAGGGTTAAGCATCAAAGACAAGCCAGGTCAAGAGTTTCGTTATTTAAGCGGCGCCACACAGTTATTAGCCATGTGTATTGAAAAAGCCACTGGTGAATACCTTTCTAATTATGTGTCTGAGCATTTTTGGGAACCTATGGGTGCAGAAAACGATGCGCTTTGGCAATTAGACGAAGCCGATACCGGAATTGAAAAGGCGTATTGTTGTATTGCCAGTACGGCTCGAGATTTTGCTCGTTTTGGAAAATTATACAAACA